>NZ_JARTJQ010000083.1:0-39761 GCF_036225245.1 Weizmannia sp. CD-2023 | reverse complement strand
GAACTTGACCCTGCAAAAATGAGGCTGTTACACGGTTTCTTTGATTATTATTTAAAATTAAACGAAAAAGAGGAGGCGGAAGTAATGGAAAACATTCAAATGCTGGACCCAGACGAAGCAGAGCAAGTATTGAAGCTGCCGAATTCTTACTTTGACCGCGGGTATAAGAAGGGAAGAGAAGAAGAGAGAAAAGAAATGTTACAAACGATTCCAATTGCCATCAAAATGTTGCAGGCGGGTATGGAGCTTCAATTAATTGTAGAAAAAACCGGCCTGATCCAGACAGAAGTGGAAAAAATAAAACAGCAACTGGAGCATTCATAAGATGGAAGTCAGACTGCCTGGTGTGGATGGAAAAGAAGTTGTTTTAGACTTGCCGAACTATTATTATGACCTCGGGTATAAAAAAGGATTTAAAGAGGGATTTAAAGAGGGATTTAAAGAAGGATTTAAAGAAGGAGTAAAGGAGAGAAGAGAAGAAGAAAGAACACGATTGATTATCAACTTGCTAAAAAATCAAGTGGATGTGAAGGCCATCGTCCAAGCATCCGGCTTGAGTGAGGACGAGATCATGAAAATCAACAGGGAGAACAATTGGTAAGAACACCATTGTACTTCAAAACCGCCAGCCTGCAGCAGGCGGTTTTGAAGTACGCTCGTTTGCCTGTACAAGGAATTCTCCGCCATGCTGCTGAATAAAGAATAAAGCTTTACACGAATGGGGGATGTTGATGCAAACTGCTTTTATTGCGGGCCATGCGAAGCTTCCGTCCGGGATGGCGGCCCAAAATATTTATGATACTTTGACGATAACGGCGGAAATTGAGATGAGGTACGGTGTCATTCTTGATGTCTCCTGTACACTGGCTACGGAGCACGGAAGGAAATTTATTTCCCATCTGCTTAGGGGTTACAGCTTAAATGATGGCATTGAGGAACCATTGAAGCAACTGCAGGAATTTTACTTAGGCAAAGCTTCAAATGCCTTAATTTCTGCTTTTAAAGATTTGTATAAACAGTATCGTCTCGTATTGAAAACAAAACAGGGGGAATAGCCCCCTATCCAAATCGTGCTTTCACCATATTCTGAGCGTTTTAGCCAAACTTTATAGGTAAGGTTTTTATAGAAAATGAGAAAAAGCTTTGCACTCGAAAGCCATTTTTGCAGATATCCTTTCTATGGATGGCAAACATTGCAGCACTTGCTGAATGAGCCGGAAAAAAAGCCACAACGGATTCGGCCAGCAAGACTGTTGCCGCTTATGACGCCGTTAAAAATTTCTATACCGAGGCTACTGGTATTTCATTGAAGATGTTGCGCCGTTACGATTCCTCCGCACCGCTTTCTGTAAACGGCCAGCCCGGCAGCATTTTGCTGAGCGGTTTGTCCGTACGATAACCGAGGACGTATTCTGCCTGCATGATCGTGTGAATTTCGCGGGTGCCTTCGTAAATGACCGGTGCCTTCGAGTTGCGCAAGTAGCGTTCAACCGGGTATTCGCTTGAGTAGCCGTACGCGCCATGAATTTGGACGGCATCGTTGGCGGCTTCATTGGCGAAGTCGCACGCTTGACATTTGGCGAGCGAGGTTTCGCGGGTGTTGCGCTTCCCTTGGTTTTTCAGTTCGCCAGCGCGGAAAACGAGGAGACGGCTCATTTGGTAGCCTGCTTCCATTTTCGCAATCATTTGCTGGACAAGCTGGTGTTTGCCAATTTCATGCCCGAATGTTTTCCGCTCATGGCAGTATTTGACGCTTGCTTCAAGGCAGGCCTGGATTAACCCGCACGCGCCGGCTGCCACGGTAAAGCGGCCATTGTCGAGCGCCGACATGGCAATTTTGAACCCTTCGCCTTCTTCTCCAAGCAGGTTTTCTTTTGGCACCCGCACATTGTCAAAGAACAGTTCCCCGGTGTTTCCGGCTCGGATCCCGAGTTTGCCTTTAATGGCTTTTGAAGAAAAACCTGGCATTGTACGCTCCACGATAAATGCGGAAATGCCGTGATGCTTTTTCGCTTTATCAGTGTAAGCAAATACGAGAAAATGGTCCGCGACATCGCAAAGCGAGATCCATGTTTTCTGCCCGTTTAAGATATAAAAGTCCCCGTCTTTTTCGGCCGTTGTGCCAATGCCGGCAACATCCGAGCCCGCGCCAGGTTCCGTGAGGCCGAATGCCCCGATTTTCTCGCCTTTTGCCTGCGGGACAAGGTATTTCTGCTTTTGTGCCTCTGTTCCCCACTGCAAAAGGGTCAGGCTGTTTAAGCCAGTGTGGACGCTCACGGCCGTTCGGAAGGCGGTATCCCCCCGCTCGAGTTCTTCGCAAACAATCGCGAGCGCGTTATAGTCCATGCCGCTTCCGCCATATTTCTCCGGGATGCAGACCCCCATCAGGCCGAGATCCGCCAGCTTTTTCAACAGGCTTGTTTCAAAATGGTGGTTTTCATCCCATTCGCGAATAAAAGGCATAATCTCTTTATCTACAAAATTCCGTACGGTTTTCTTTAAAAGTTCCTGTTCTTCCGTCAGTTCAAAATGCATGATTTCATTCCTCCTTGTACGCTTCAATTTCTTCTTGTGAAAATCCGATTCTGCGTAAAATCTCTTCTGTGTGCTCTCCCGGCATGGGCGGGTGTTGCACGTACCGGACAGGGGTTTCAGATAGTTTCAACGGGCTTGCAACAAGTTTGATTTCCCCGGCAATCGGGTGCTCCATTTTAATCAACATTTCCCTTGCCTCAAGCTGCGGATCGGCCGCCACCTGCTCGAGGTTTTGGATTGGACCGCACGGAATTTTCCGCTTCTCCAATGCTTCCCGCCAAAAGGAAACCGGTCGGGTTCGAAAAACTTTTTCCAAAATCGGGATCAATGTCTCACGGTTTTCTACCCGTTTCGGATTTGTCGCGAATCTTTCATCCGATGCAAGTTGCCCCAGGTCGAGCAATTCACAAAGCGTCTGAAACTGGCGGTCGTTTCCAACGGCGATCGCAATCTCCCCGTCGCTCGTTTGAAAAGATTGATAGGGAACAATATTGGGATGCCGGTTGCCTAGCCGTCCGGGAATGTTACCCGACATAAGAAAGTTGCTGGCAATATTAACAAGGGCCGTTGTAGCTGAATCGTAAAGCGAAAGGTCGATTTTCTGCCCTTTCCCCGTATGCTCCCTTGCCAAAAGGGCAGCCTCTATGCCGATGCAGGCGTAAAGCCCTGTTAAAACATCGGTAATGGCGACGCCTGTCTTCAGCGGCGGCCCGTTTTCTTCGCCTGTGATGCTCATCAGCCCGCTCATCGCCTGGATGATAAAATCGTAGCCGGGCAAATCTTTGTACGGGCCGGTTTCCCCGAACCCCGTAATCGAACAGTAGATGAGCCGCGGGTTGAGTGTCCGGAGCGTTTCGTATCCAAGCCCAAGTCGCTCCATCGTACCGGTTTTAAAATTATGGATGACAACATCGCTATTTTTCGCCAGCCTGCGAATGATTTCTTTTCCGCTTTCACGCTTTAAATCTAGCGTAATGCTTTTTTTATTTCGGTTGGTGCACAAATAGTAAGCGCTTACGTTTTGCTGAAACGGTGGTCCCCATCCCCGTGTTTCGTCACTGCCGCCGGGTGCTTCGACTTTGATCACCTCTGCACCGAGATCGCCAAGGATCATCGTGCAGAAAGGCCCGGCCAGCACTCTTGTTAAATCAAGCACTTTTATCCCGGACAATGCGGATTTCAACCTATCCACTCCTTTCAAAAAGTAGAAAAAGCCAGCATTGCATCCATGAGGCACGGATAAAATGACTGGCTTTTTCTGCCGGACAGCTTATCTTGCGGGATAAGCAGGCAGAATAAACAGTTATGTCTTTCTTTAATTGGGGCTTGCTGAATAAGCAAAGTTCCTCGATTTGGCAAGGCTGCTAACAGCTTTGGCAACCATTTAAATGCAAAGGTTTTACCACAGATCCAGGGAAATGCTTGCACTCGAAACCCGATTCAACGTATGGAGAAGATGAAATCTCCCCTTTTCGCAAAAGGATTCTTCTAAATTTTTGAGACAGAGCTTGCAGACAAATTGGGTACAAACTTAGAATCGGATTCGTTCAGCAAGCCCTAATTGGATTACCCCCGGCTGGCTTTGTTCACGCATTCCGGGAAGGTAACATCGCACAAAGCTTGGCGGATGTTATGTATATAGGATAATCCATTCCGGCAAAATTGTAAATCGTTTTTGAATATTTTTATTAGAAAATCAAAACAAACAGTCAGATTGGCCATGCTGATAGCGGCGGCCTATCCATACAGTCCTAAAGTGCATTCGCATAGCGCGTGATCGTTTCGGATTTCATTCTTATCCAATGTAGGTTGAATGCCAATATCCGGAAAAACTTGATTGTTTTATTTTTGACCGCGGAATTGGGGAATGTTAAATTATAGGAAAATGGTTGTTCAGGAGGGATTTTCATGGATGGGAACAAAAAACAGATCCGGCTGGCAAGAAGGCCTGTTGGAACGCCAACAATGGAGGATTTCGCTTTTACCGAAGCGCCAATTGGCACACCAGGTGAAGGCGAAGTGCTAATTCGAAATGTATATATTTCCGTTGATCCGTACTTAAGGGGAAGAATGGAAGATGTGAAATCGTATATCCCGCCTTTTCAGCTGAATGATGTCATTGTAAGCGGCGTGATCGGACAGGTTGTCGCATCGCAGTCCGCCCAATTTAAAAAGGGCGACATCGTGATCGGCACGCTTGGTTGGGAAACGTATTCTATTGCGCATGAAAAAACGATCCGGAAGCTGGATCCCGATCTTGCACCCATAACGACCCATCTTGGCATTATTGGAATGACCGGGCTCACTGCGTATTTTGGTCTGCTCGATATTGGGAAGCCGAAAGCAGGTGAGACAGTGGTTGTATCGGGTGCTGCAGGGGCGGTTGGCTCCACTGTCGGCCAGATCGCAAAAATCAAAGGAGCACGTGCTGTTGGAATTGCCGGATCTGAGGAAAAATGCCGCTATCTGACAGAAACGTTAGGGTTTGATGCAGCCATTAATTATAAAACGGAAAATGTCAGAAAGGCACTTAAGGAAGCATGCCCTGACGGTGTTGATGTCTATTTTGACAATGTCGGCGGTGAAATTTCCGACGCGGTCTTCCCGCTGTTGAACGATTTTGCGCGCATTCCGGTATGCGGTGCCATATCCGCTTACAATAAAACAGAGCCGGACGTCGGGCCGCGTGTACAGCAATATTTAATCAAAACGAGTTCGCTGATGCAAGGTTTTACAGTCGGCCATTACAGTTCCCGCTTTAAAGAAGCCGGCGCCCAGCTTGCTGCCTGGTTGAACGAAGGCAAATTAAAATATGAAGAAACGATAACAGAAGGTTTTGATTCGATCATTGACGCTTTTCTCGATTTGTTTAAAGGAAAAAATATCGGAAAGCAGCTGGTGAAAATCAGCGAATTTGAATAATGTAGAAAGAAACAATCATCATTGGTGTATGGCTGCACCAGTCGGGACATAACGATGCATTGATTAGGTATGGGTCGAGGATCGAGGCTGCCATACTTGACAACAAGTTATGTCCTTCTTTTGTGCATTCACCCAGCTATATGGAATTTCACAATAAGGCCGGGCATTGTTCTTGCTTCTTTTATATAGAAGAATTCCTGATTATGCTGTAAAGTCGGCCAAAAATTTGGACCGTGGCTGAATCCGCGTTTATAAACCGGAGTGTAATGAGAGAAAGGCAGAGCAAGATGTCTTTTCCCCAATGCTTTCTGTTTCCCGCGTGTTTCTGGAATCTAACAGATGTTCAAAAAAGCTAAAAGCACAATGAAAAACCGAACAGGTCTCATGCAAATCTTCCTTTTTATTGGCGGAGTTTTCATGATTTCACCACAAGAATCCGGCTGTGCGGAGGGAAAATCGTCAAATATCTTTACCTTGCACACGCCTGGTGATTCCGGTATGATAGGGGCACAATGGTGTCGGCGCAGGGGGATATAAATTTGAGAGAACTGCTAACTAACCGGTTTGTCCGGATGATCTTTTTATCGGAACTATTTTTGCAAGCCGGGATCTGGGTACGGAATTTTGCCGTCCTGTTGTTTGTTACAGATAAAACGAACGGAAATCCGCTTGCGGTATCAATGATTTCAGTGGCAGATTATTTGCCCATTTTCATCTTTAGTTTTATCGGCGGGGCATATGCGGATCGCTGGCAGCCAAAGAAAACGATGATCTGGTGCGATTTGCTGAGTGCCGCCTCGGTTTTTGTCGTGATCGGGGCGCTTATATTTGGGTCGTGGCAGGTGATCTTTTTTGCCATGCTCGTTTCTTCCACTTTATCGCAGTTTTCACAGCCGTCAGGTTTAAAGCTGTTTAAAATACATCTGGAAGAACGCCTGATTCAGCAGGGGATGGCGGTCTACCAGACGATTTATGCCGTGTTCATGATTTTTGGCCCTGTGATCGGCACGTTTGCTTATCAAAGGTTAGGCATTGATCTATCGATAACCATTACCGGCGTAGCTTTCCTGCTCTCCGCAGCGGCCTTGTCTTTTATTCCGCGCGATGAAAAGGTAAAAAAAGCTGAAAATGCGACAAATATTTTCCAGGAAATGAAAAGCGGGGTTCGTTATGTGCTTGCAAAAAAGGAACTCAAGCTGCTTGGCTGCGGATTTCTTACTGCCGGGCTGGGCGTTGGTCTCATTCAGCCGATGAACATTTTTCTTGTAACCGATCGCCTCGGCCTGCCGAAAGAATACCTCCAGTGGCTCGTAATGGTAAACGGGATCGGCATGATTGCAGGCGGCGCGTTTTCAATGTTTTTTTCGAGATCCGTCTCCCCGCTTAAATTGCTCTTTACCGGGTTGCTCGCGAATGCCCTCGGGCTTGCGGTGATTGGCGCGTCAACTTCTCTTTGGCTGACGCTTGCTGCGGAGCTGGTTTCCGGCCTGTTCTTGCCAAGCATTCAAATCGGGATTAGCACGATGGTTTTACAAAATACGGAAGCGGACTATATTGGTAGGGTGAACGGCACGCTTTACCCGCTTTTCACGGGGGCAATGGTGATCACGATGAGCCTTGCCGGCCTGGTGAAAACATGGCTGTCAGTGACGGCTGTTTTCGAAATTGCGGCGTTATTTTTTATCATTGGCCTCTGCTTTGCCTTCCCGTTAATGAAAGAACGATCACATGCGAGGTGAAGTCTTTGCGGGATGGGCAAGAGGCGAACAGTTTTTCAAAAAAGTTTTCCAAAAGAGGATGCTTCGAAACGACGGAGCACCTTTTTTCGTATACCGTTTTGTAAAAAATAGATGGACTCGTTTTCGTCAAATGGGTAGGTATATCGTTTTGTAAAATATGGATGGACAGCTTCTTTTAAATAGGGCAGTGAAAGGGGAATAGAAGCTTTGATTTCGAATCGGCAAAAACAAATATTATGGTTGTTACAAAAGTCGGCAGGCCCTCTGAATGCGAAGGCCATCGGGGAACGGCTGGGCATTAGCGACCGGACGGTAAGGGAGGAAATTCGGCAAATCCAACAGAAGAGCGATGCGCTTGGCGTAAAATTGAAAGTGCTCAGGGGAAAGGGATATCTCCTTGAAAAAGTGGACTATCGTCGTTTGCTCCAGTTAGAGGAAAACGGGCTTTTTGCAGAACAGGAGGAAAGGGTCAAGTACATTTTAAAGCGTTTGCTGCTGGAAAAGGATTATGTGAGGCTGGAAGATTTGGAAGCAGATCTGTATGTTTCAAAGTCGACACTTCATACCGATTTGAAAAAGGTAAGAAAAATATTAAAAAAGTACGACTTAAACCTGGCTAACCGTCCGCATTACGGAACAAAAGTGGAGGGCGGTGAATTCAAAAAAAGGCTGTGCCTGGCGGATTCCATTTTTGGCTGGCAAAATAAGCCGGGTCAACAAAGTACCCCGTTCAATCAGGATTTATTCCAAAAAGTAAAGCAAATCTTGATTCGCGTCATTTCCAAATACCGGATACGCTTTTCCGATATAGAATTGCAAAATTTGGCAACCCATATTACCCTTGCATGCAAGAGAATCGAGGACGGGTTCACGATTGAGCCGTTGCCATTTCACTTTAAAGAATCCTACACTTTTGAAAGGAAAGTGGCAAAGGAAATTACCGGGGAAGTGGAAAAAATCTCCGGCATCCCGTTTCCCCCTGCAGAAATAGACTATATTCTCGTCCATTTACTGGGGACAAAACTGATCTCCAAGCATGTAGCGCGGCAAGTATCCGATGAGATTGATGATATTGTCAACGCCATCCTCCATAAACTAAAGACTCAGTTTCATTGGGATTTCAGCAATGACCAGGAATTCAGAAACGGACTGACATTGCATCTGCAAACATCCTTGAACCGGATGAAATATAAGATGAATATCCGGAATCCGTTGCTGAATGAAATGAAAACTAAGTTCCCCATTGCCTTTGAAGGGGCAGTCGCTGCCGGCGAGTGCATTGAAGCGGTTATCCATAAAAAGGTGAATGAGGACGAAATCAGTTATCTTGCCATTCATATTGCCATCGCGCTTGAGCGAATGAGAAAGAAGAAGCGTGTTCTTGTTGTGTGCGCGACAGGGTTGGGCAGCGCCAAAATTTTGTCCTATCAGCTGGAAAACAGATTTGCAAATGAGATGGAGATTGTGGACACGATCAGCTATTACACTCTCTCTGATTATGATTTGTCACGGGTAGACCTGATTGTCAGCACGATCATGATTCCCGATTATTTAGCAGTGCCTGTTGTGGTGGTCAGTCACTTTTTGGAAGAGAATGATGCCATCCATATCCAACGGGAAATCGGCCGTCTGAAAGGGAATGTGCAGAAATATATGGCGCCTTCCAAAATATTTATCCATCAGGAGCTGGACAGCAAGGAGAAAGTCATTCAATTTTTATGCAAAAAACTGGTCGAACAGCATGCCGTGCCGGAAAATTATGCAACACTTGTTTTGAAAAGGGAAGCGATTGCATCGACTGCTTTTGGCAACCTGGTCGCAGTCCCGCATCCGCTTGAACCGGTTACCCACCGCACCTTTTGGACAATTTGTACACTTGTCCGGCCAATTCAGTGGGATGAAGACAAAAAGGTGCAGCTGGTTTGTTTGCTCAATGTTGGAAAAGAAGATGGCAATTTGAATATGATGTATAAATATTTAACTGGGATCGTCCAAAACAAAACAGCCGTTCAGAAGATCCTCAAATGCAACACGGTGGAAGAGTTGATACAATGCATGGAGGCGGGCTGATTGCTTTTTGCAATTGGCTTTTTTGTTTGATTTTTTCCACTTGCAAGCGGAAAAAATTCGGAATAAAAGTGAAACGCTTTCATTCTATAATGAAAGTGTCAAGAAAAGACAGGAGGAGAGCATCATGGGAGACGAAAAAATCCGGATCTTATTGGTTTGCTCGGCAGGCATGAGCACCAGCCTGCTGATGGAAAAAATGCAACATTCGGCCCAGGACCGGGGAATTAACGCAGAAGTGATGGCCATGTCTTCAACGGAAGCGGATAAATTTTTGAAAAAGGAGCATGTAGATGTGCTGCTTTTGGGTCCGCAAGTCCGTTATATGAAAAAGAAATATGAAAAAGCGCTGGCAAAAACGGATATTCCTTTGGCTGTCATTGACATGAAAGACTACGGAAAAATGAATGGTGAAAAAGTACTGGATGCTGCGTTGCAACTTGTAAACGCCGGCAAATAAGGAAGGGGGTGTGCAATTTGGAAGAACCGCAAACAATGGATGTCGTCATGGATTTAATTGTTCACAGCGGCAATGCCAAAAGCATTGGGATGGAGGCGCTGGACGCTTCGAAGCAAGGGGACTTTCTTTTGGCCCGGCAAAAGCTGGAAGAGGCGGATCAGGAATTGCTGGTGGCCCACCAGGCTCAGACCAATCTTTTAAAACAGGAAGCATCCGGCCAAACGATGTTCGTATCACTTCTTATGGTACACGGTCAGGATCATTTGATGAATGCCATTACTTTTTTAGATCTGGCAAGGGAACTGGTAGAAGTCTATCAAAATATGAAGGTCACGACAAAAGGATAACTGCAGCCATTTACAGAGAAAAGGAGCGTGTGCCATTTGGGACAAATCGGTATTTCTATTTATCCGTCGCGCAGCCGTTTTGAAGAGGACAAAGCTTATTTGGATCTGGCAAAAAAATACGGTTTTACAAGAATTTTTGCAAGTTTGCTGGAAATACAGGGGGATCAGGAAGAAATAGTTCGGAAATTTAAAAACACTATCCATTATGGAAACACAATCGGCATGGAGACGATACTCGATATCAATCCGGGTTTGTTTGAACAATTGGGAATCCGTTACGATGATCTCGGCTTTTTTAAAGATCTTGGGGCATCCGGCATCCGTCTCGATCTTGGATTCACCGGGGCTGAAGAAGCGAAAATGACGCAAAATCCGTACGGCCTCAAGATTGAAGTCAATATGAGTTCAGGGACAAGGTATATCGATCATATTATGAGTTACAGGCCGAATACAGAAAAACTGTATGCCTCCCATAATTTTTATCCGCAGAGATACTCGGGCCTTTCACAGAAACATTTTGAACAAACGACAGCCGTTTTCCGGGGATACCCTATTCATACTGCAGCGTTTGTCACTTCCCGCTATGGGGATCTCGGGCCGTGGCCGGTCCAGTCCGGGCTTTGCACACTGGAACAGCACCGCAAACTCAGCCTGCTGACCCAGGTGGCGCATTACCGCATCATGGGAACCATTGATGATATTTTGATTGGCAATGCGTATGCAACGGAAGATGAGTTGCGCGCCATGTCAGCAGTTTATTTGAATGTCCATCCTTCTTTGGAAGTGGAATTGCAGCCGAATCTGTCAAACATTGAACATCAGATTTTGCAGGAAGTTCACCAGTACCGGGGGGATTGTTCCGAATATATGATCCGTTCTTCTGTGACAAGAAGAAAATACCGGGACCACGACATCGAGCCCGGTGATACGCGCCCGATTCAACGCGGGGATCTGTTAATTTGCAATGATCGTTTTGGACAGTACAAAGGGGAGCTTCAGATTGCATTGAAAGAGATGGAGAACGAAGGAAACCGCAATGTTGTCGGCCGTGTGAAAGAAGAAGCCGTTTTCTTATTGGATTACCTGCAGCCTTGGTCCACTTTCAAATTGATTTTTTCATAGGGGGTAAAAGAGATGCTTGAGAAAATTGAAGCCATTGCCGGCGCGATTGGAAGCCAGAGACATTTACGGGCGTTGAGAGACGGGATTTTGCTCAGCATGCCACTGATTATTATCGGTTCTTTTTTTCTCATATTGGGCAATCTGCCGATAAACGGCTATACCGATTGGTTAGCAAAGATTGAGCTAGCACCTGTCTTTAATAAAATTGTAAACGGTTCTTTCGGCCTGATGGCGATTATCGCCGTGTTCGGAATTGCCAGGAGCCTTGCCGACCATTATGAAGTCGACGGAGTAAGCGCAGGGGTTGTGGCCTTAGCCAGTTTTGTTATTGTAACGCCAGATGTGGTGGCAAAATCCGGTTCGGGCATTCCATATGCTTTTGTAGGCAGCGGCGGGTTATTTGTTGCCATTTTAATCGGACTCATTTCGGCTGAAATTTTTAGATTTTTTGTCCAAAAGAATTTTACCATTAAAATGCCTGAAGGGGTACCGGTAGCGGTTGAAAAATCATTTGCGGCCTTAATTCCTGGGTTTATGGTTATTCTCGTTTGGAGCTTGGTCTACTTACTGCTTGGTTTAGCTGGTGTGGACAATATTCATACTTTATTAACCGGTATTTTAGGAAAGCCGCTTGGTGCGTTGGGCAGCAGTTTATGGGGAACGTTAATCATCATTGCTTTAAATTCTCTGTTCTGGTTTGTCGGCATCCATGGGGCGAATACGATCAATCCGGTCATTCAGCCGATTTGGCTGCAAAATACGGATGCCAACCGGATTGCATTCCAGACGGGGCATGCGCTGCCGCATATTGTAACGAATGAGTTTATGATGAATTTTGTCTGGATGGGCGGCGGCGGCACCACGATCGGCCTTGTCATTTGCCTGTGGTTGTTTGCAAGAAGCAAAAACAATAAAGCGATGGGATCGCTTTCTGTCGCGCCGGGTGTTTTTAACATCAATGAGCCGGTACTGTTCGGGCTGCCGGTCGTGCTGAACTTTAAACTGCTGATTCCTTTCGTGCTGACGCCTATGATTACTGCTGTCATCACTTATTTTTCAATGGCAACCGGCCTGGTGGCAAAACCTGCAGGCATCGTCGTTCCGTGGACAATGCCGCCTGTGATCAGCGGCTACCTCGCAACCGGAGGGAAAATCAGCGGGGCAGTCATCCAGCTCATTACCCTGGCTTTATCTGTCGGCATTTATTACCCATTCGTTCGTAGCATGGATAAGGCTGAGCTGAGAAATGAACCGGACGAACAACAGGAACCAACGACGAAGGATAGCATTGCTTAATCCATTAAAAGGCGCTTGTCCTATTTGGCAAGCGCCTTTTAATGGAAATAAAGGAGCAGTATTATTTTGCGCTTAATTTATGCTCAAGCTGTTTTACAATTTGCGCGTGTTTTTCTTCTGTCAGCCTGATTTTGAAAAAGTAGAGCAATGCTGCAATGGCAATTAAAATCATCGGGCCGAAGAAAATGAAAAGTTTAAAGGTGAATAACCCATGGCTTGAGATATCACTTGGGAGGGCATTCCCTGTCATACCGGCAAGTACGGCTGCTATCCCAACAATCCCGTTGGAAAAGGCGCCGGCGAGTTTATCAAGCAAAGGGCGTACGGCTAATGTGACAGACTCATTCCGGTTCCCATTTTTTAATTGCCCGTATTCTACACTGTCGGTAATCGTCATCAGCGCCGCCAGGAAAATCATCGGATAAGGGAAAAAGTACAGCGAAACCGCAACCAAAACAGGGATTAAATGATGCCCGGCCAATAAGAACAGCACATAACCACAAAACATGAATATAATGCCGCCGGTGTAAATGGTTTTGCGTTTCACCCATTTCACCATTACCGGGAACAGGGCGACAGAAATCATGCCTAAGATGGCCGTAATCACACCGACTAAATAGTAATCACTCTGTCTTCCTAACACATATCTAAAATAGTAAATTAAAAGCGAGTTTGTAATCGTATACCCGAAAGCAAAAAGAAAATAAGAGAGTGCGAGCCACATTAACTGGTCATTTTTGCCGAGCACTTTAAAAACATCGCGAAGGCGAATCTTTTCAGTGTTTTCCCGGATCAAGTTCTTTGTTTCTTTCGTTCCCCAAATGGTGGCCATCGCCCCTAAAAAGGAGACAAGCGCAATGACAATTGCAAAACCGAGCCACCCGGCGCGTGTTTCCGTCTCACCTGAGGTACCGGAAAAAATATGGGAGAAAAAAGTAACGAGCGGTACAACCGCGATGGCAACGCCCTGGGCTCCTAAAGTAGAGCCAAAACGGGAAATTGTGCCGAATTTGGCCCTTTTATCCGAGTCAATCGTTATGGCCGGCAGCATCGACCAGAAAGAAATATCTTTAATAGAATAAAATACATCAAGAATCACAAAAATAATGCCAAACAGAATCAAATAAAGATACGGGCTTTTTGTTGTTAAACCGCCTAAATTGGTAAAAATAAGAATCAACGCGATAGAGCTTACAGCCGCCCCGACAAACAGCCATGGCTTAAATTTTCCGTAACGTGTTTCCGTATTATCAATGATGCCGCCGATAAACGGATCTAACGTGATTTCGGCAATACGGATCACGACGATCATGGTTGTTACAATCCCGATCATTTTCTCCCCCAACCCCGAATGGGTGCTGTCGAAAAGCTGGCTGGTGACAAAGATCATAAAATAGGTGCTTAAAGCGCTGTAAAAAGCATCATGGCCAAAAGCCCCGAATGCATATGACAAATACTGTTTCAACTGTTTCAATCTTAACGCCTCCTACCTAGGTTTAAAAAGTACATCCTGTCCGCCTGCGTAAAGCTTCGAAATTTTTACTAAAAAGTTATGAAGTTTAAAACGAGAATAATAGAAGAAATCCATAAAAACGCTAACATAAACCGCTTACAAAGTAAAGGATATGCCAATCCCACGGCGATGTCAAGTGATTTTTAGTAAAGTTTTACTAAAATATGTGGCATAATTTTCTCTCCGAACCTGTTTCAAAAAGAGAAAGCCTCCATCCAAAAGAGGCTCCCCTTTTTCCATTCATCTATTCCCTTTTAGGTTCCCCTGTAAAACGTCTGTCTCTTTTCTTATGATCGTGCGTTTCCCCGGCGTCTTCCCGGACAAATGCAAGTCCGTAGCCGGTCGGGCTGATTTCAAGTGTTTCCCGCTGATTCTTTTTCGACGGCGGGTTCAAGTTTGGGTCAAATTGATTGGTTTCCATAAATCCTCCCTAAGTGGATTCCGGGGTTTTCTGTTCTGTACGTCTCCCCGCTTTTTTCCATACGGCATAAGCAGCTGTAATGAGCAAAAAGAAACATAAAGCGGCATAAAATCCCATCCGGAAATCGGCCACGCGTAGGCTCATCACAAACAGTACCATTATGGCAAAAAGCGAGGCATAAGCGCTCGGAACGCCCCAGATCAGTTTTGATTGATACGTTTCGTGTTCACTCCGTTTTTTTCGCCAAACAAGAAATGTAATTAAATTCAACGCCCAGTTCAAAAAGGTGATATAGGACGATGCCGAAACCAAATAGTTATATAAAGCAGCAGGTAGGAGAAAGGACAGTCCGACAACGAGCAGGCAGCCCGCCCCGGCTGTCAGCCATGCGTACCGGTACAAGCCGTTTTTAGCATGTCTTAAAAACAGGTGCGGCCCCTTTTTTGCCTCTGAAAGCGAAACGATTAACTGGACAGATGTATAATAACTGGCCGCCATGACGGAAAAAGCTGCAAGCAGGATTACAATATTGAAAAAGGAAGCCGCACCACTCATGCCGATCACATCCAATGCATGAACAAAAGGTGATTTATGGACGGAGACGGTATTCCATGCAGTCAGCATGACAAGCACGAGCATCGACAACACATACAGGCCGGCCGAACCGAAAACCATGAACCCGGCTGCCCGCGGAATCTGGATGCGCGGCTTTGCCACCTCCGTGGATGCCATTGCGACCGCGCTGATCCCGGAAAAAGAAAAGATGACAACCAGCATGGATTGAAGCAGCCCGGAAATGCCTTTCGGGAAAAAGGCATGTGGGCTTGAAAAAGGGTTGCGGGCCGCCATCCCGTTCTGCGTGAATAGCACCCAGGCCCCCACGGCAATAAAAGCAATGAGTGCTGCCACTTTAACAACTGCCATTCCCGATTCAATCGGCCCGAAAATCTCCATATTCATGGCATTCAGCACAATAATCACGGCCATAAAAACGATTGCGAGCACGGGAAGCGGCACTTTCGGCAGCCAGTAGTGCGCAAAAACGCCCATCGCGATTGCTTCCGACCCGATCGCCAAAATACTTGAAACAAATAGCGCCCAGCCAATTAAAAAGCCGGCATACTGCCCCAGAAAATGTTCAATATAGACCCGGAAAGACCCTTGCTGCAGGCGGTTTACATTGATGCTCGTCATTGCCCCGAGCACCTGCATCATGAGAAGGCTGCCGATCAAAAAAGCAAGCGAAACGGACGGCCCCGCTTCCCTGACAGCAAGCCCCGAACCTAAAAAGTACCCGGCCCCGATCACTCCACCGATCCCAAGTCCGGCCAAACTGTACTCATTTAATTTGCCGCCCCTTTTTCTCGCCGCTTTCCGCTGGTGCTTGGACACCGTTCCGATATTGATCGTTTTTTGAATTTTGCACACCCTCTTTATCTGCCTTTTCCGTTATCATGCGCCGGCACGGGGGGATCCATACGAAAAATCGTGTCGCTTTGGGTTTTGCCCGGCTTCTAAACGGGGGAGTAAAGAATAACCATGCGATTCGCCGGCAAACCTTCGTTCATTTCCTGGCCTTTTATGCCCGGTTGCCGGCGCTTTTTCCCGGCATAGGTTTTTTTCACCCGGCGCGGAACTTTCCAGCGTCGTATGCGTTTTCCCTGTTTTAATGAAAAATCGAGTATAATAAGGGCAAAGAGGCCGGTTTGGTTTGCACCCTTACTTTGCGGCTGAAGCCAAATATTATTTGATTTTTTAGATCGCATCCTGCAAACCGCGGCCCTTCCTGCAGCATGCTTTTTTTCATAAAAATGCGCAATGGCAGGTTCCTTTTCGCCATTCCAGCCATCAAAAACCTCGCGCTACTGCAGCCGGGGGAGCTTGAAAAACGTGAAAGGTGATATTCATGAATGATCCGTTAAAAGATTATCAAATCAATTTGCAAAATATGGAATACGACCCGCCCCATATCGGTTTGGGGATTGAGCTGCTTCTTGTCATAAAGGGTGAGCTAGAGGTGACGGTCAATCAACATGCGTGCCATTTATCGGAAAATCATCTTTTGCTTATAAACGCCAATGATATCCGTTCGATGAAGGGCAACAAGGAAAATGTGGTGTTATCGCTGCAAATCCCGCTGGAAATGATCGAGGCATATTATCCTGCCATTCATGAATGCCGGTTTGATTGTGACTCCTCCAATGAAGACAATGGGATGTATATGTTTTTTGACCAGATCCGCCAGCTGATGGCAAAAATTTTCATTGCCCACTACCAGCAGAAAGAGGGCAGTGAAATTGAGATTTACAGTATGATTTTTCAGATTGTGCTGATATTAATCCGGAATTTTAAAACCACCTATCTTGGCCGCCATGCCCACTCCAGGATCAACGATGAACGGATGAAAGAGATTCTCGCTTACATTGGGAAAAATTACCGGAAACCAATTACACTCGCGGAAATCGCCAACCGCCATTACTTGTCGCTTTACTACTTATCCCGCTATTTTAAAGAACAAGTGGGCGAAAGCTTCTCCCAATATATCAAACAGCTCCGTTTAAAATCGGCGGTGCGCGAGCTTGTTTATACGGACCACCCGATTACCCGGATTTCCCTGAATAATGGTTTTCCAAATGTAAAGGCATTCAATAAAGCTTTTAAAGAAAAATACCGGCAAACGCCCTCTGAATATCGCCGTCTTCACCAAATTGAACTTTCGGATACGGAGGAAGATTGCGGAAAGAAAAAATCTACATTGCTGACATCGCCCCAGTTTTTCATGGAAGTCAGCAAATACATTTCGGAGCGGGAAAAAAGCACGATGCTGACGGAACTGGCTGTTTCCACCGTTTATATCGCCCTGCCGCCGGAGCCTATGTTCACCGGCGAAAAAGGTGCAAAAATACTGGCAATCGGGAACCTGGAATATGCTTTACATGAAGAGGTGCAGGCGGAGTTGAGGCTCATCCAGGAGGAAATTGGATTTGACTATGTCTATTTTTCCAATCTGTTTTCGGACAGCTTTGCGATGACAACGCCCCTCTATCAAATTGGCGGGCAATTTTACCAGATGGATGCCTTGTTGAACAGCTTCCAACGGCTTGGGCTTGTGCCTTTCATTCGCGTGGAGGTTGAAAAAGAAGCAGCAGACAGCGCCGGATATTTGAAGAAGCTGGATGCCTTTTTACAGCACAGCCTTCAATACTTTGGTAGCGCTTTTCTCGGAAAGTGGCGGTTTGAATTGGTTTTCCGGGAGTGGGGCGGCACGCAAAAAAACTTTTACCACGCCTTTTATCAAACAGTGAAGAATCGGGCTTCTGCTGTGAAAGTGGGCCTGCATGTGCCGGTTTCTCTGGAAGCCTCTAAAGATGCCTTTTTAAAGCAAATTTCCGGCGAGTGTGAGTTCGTTTGTTTTACCTGCAACCCAAATGAAAAAGTGGATTTTACCGATATGAATAACCGCACTTTTGAAGGTGTAAAAAACTTCGTAAAGAAAACGTGTAAGCAATTAAAGGATCGTTTATCGTCTGCCGGTTTGGCCAAGGTGCCAATTTTTCTTACGGACTGGAATACACTTTACGGAAATACGATGGATTTAAGCGGCACTTTTTTTCGTTCGGCCCTTATTTTTAAAGAAATGCTCGATGCCATGAAAGAAATAGACGGTTTAGGATTCTGGATTGATACCCATTCTCTCGAAAAAAACAATACAGGCCGGGGCCATATTGCGATGAACGGCATTGCCCTTTTGTATTATTACCAAATCAAACGCCCTGCTTATTTTAACTTGCAACTGATGGAAAAAATGGCGCTGCAGATTTTAGCTGAAGGGGAGGATTTTGTCATGGCAAAAGGGGAAAACGGTTACCAATTGGCCGTGTACAACCCTTCTTATATCAATCCTTCTTATTCTGTTGAAAGTTACTTTCTCCATTCTGTCACGAAGGAAAAGAAAATGGTGATTTCAGGACTGCCGCCCGGGCGTTACCAAATCCGGAAGCATATTCTGGATCAACATCATGGGGAATTTTATACGAGTTCGATCAATTTGCAGCATCAGGATATTTACGATCCAGAAATCATCACGTTTATCAAGCAGGGAACCCACCCTGATTTGCAAATTTATGAGAAGACAGTGGACTCGGCGCTGTATTTGCAATCCACTCTGACCTTTAATGCATTTCATCTTTTCGAAATCAGGCCATTAGGTTAAAACTTAACGGCCTTTTTTTGCAATTTATCCGGCAATAACAGAAAGGAAAGGCAAATATGGAGGATACACACAGCAAAAATGGAAATGCAAGTGAAGGAAAAGTCATTTAAAATGATAAAATAAAAGCGCTTTCATTCGCGGATTGCGGAAGATAGATTGAAAAATGCATGAACGGAGGTTTTTTGTCATGTCCGGAAAAGTGTTAGAGAACATATTAACCCCGCAACTGGAGGAACTGCGTGAAAAGGGGCTGTACAACATCATTGATACACTGGAAGGCCCCAACGGACCGGTTGTTAAAATTGGCGGCAAAGAAGTCATCAACATGTCTTCAAACAATTATCTCGGGTTAGCAAACGATGAAAGGCTGGTCCAGGCAGCGATTGATGCGACAAAGCAGTACGGTGTCGGGGCCGGCGCTGTCCGGACCATTAACGGAACGATGACAATACATGAAGAGCTGGAAAAAAAGATTGCCGAATTTAAGCATACGGAAGCGGCGATTGCCTTTCAATCCGGATTTAACTGCAATATGGGTGCAATTTCAGCGGTCATGACAAAAAAGGACGCCATTCTTTCTGATGAATTGAACCATGCGTCCATTATTGACGGT
Organism: Weizmannia sp. CD-2023; assembly: GCF_036225245.1. NCBI lineage: Bacteria > Bacillati > Bacillota > Bacilli > Caryophanales > Bacillaceae > Heyndrickxia > Weizmannia sp. CD-2023. The sequence goes on along the minus strand of NZ_JARTJQ010000083.1, from coordinate 20,513 downwards.
TGCCGTTTGTCCGGGGCAAAAATCATCCGGGTGAAACACCAGGACATGGATGACTTGTGGCGGGCTGCAAAAGAAGCGGTTGAAAGCGGCGCCTACGAAAAAATCATGTATATTACCGATGGCGTTTTTTCCATGGACGGGGATGTTGCGAAGCTTCCGGAGATCGTGGAAATTGCCGAGACGTTCGGTTTATTGACGTATGTCGATGATGCTCATGGCTCAGGCGTAATGGGAAACGGCGCAGGAACGGTAAAGCATTTTGGCCTTTCCGATAAAATTGATTTCCAAATTGGCACCCTTTCAAAGGCGATTGGTGTTGTAGGCGGCTATGTGGCCGGCACCCGGCAACTGATTGACTGGCTGAAAGTGCGCGCCCGCTCGTTTTTGTTTTCGACAGCCATGACGCCGGGATCTGCCGCAGCCTGCATAAAGGCGATCGACATCTTAATGGATTCAACAGAGAGAGTCGACCGGCTGTGGGAAAACGCGCGGTATTTAAAAGAAGGCTTGAAAAAAATCGGGTTTAATACCGGGCAATCGGAAACCCCGATTACGCCTTGTATCATCGGCGAAGAAACGGTCACGCAGGAATTTTCGCGCCGTCTTATTGAGGAAGGGGTTTACGCCAAAGCCATCACTTATCCGACCGTGCCAAAGGGAACCGGCAGAGTGCGCAATATGCCTACTGCCGGCCATACGAAAGAAATGCTCGACCAAGTGCTTGCTGTATATCAAAAAGTCGGCGAAGCGCTGAGCGTTATCTGAAACGGCTGTGTGGCGCCCTTTCCAACAGGGGCTGGACCCATTTTCATTTTTAACGGGAGGTTGTTTGCGATGAAAAAAATACTTCTAACCGGCAGCCTGGGGCAAATCGGTACAGAATTAACGATCAGGATCCGGGAACTTTACGGAGCAGAAAATGTCCTCGCCACGGATATCCGCCATGTGGATGACAGCCCGGTTGTAACCGATGGCCTGTTTGCGACACTGGATGTCATGGACGGCGAGCGGATGCAAAAACTGGTCAATGACTATCAGATTGATACGATCATCCATTTGGCGGCGCTCCTGTCCGCAACAGCTGAGGAAAACCCGCTTTTCGCCTGGAATTTGAATATGGGCGGTCTATTGAATGCGCTAGAGGTGGCGCGGCATTCCAACTGCCAGTTGTTCACGCCAAGCTCGATCGGCGCTTTTGGCCCGTCAACGCCGAAAGACCATACCCCCCAGGACACCATTCAGCGGCCAAATACGATGTACGGTGTTACGAAAGTAAGTGCGGAATTGCTCTGTGATTATTATTTTACAAAATTCGGCGTGGATACCCGCGGCCTCCGCTTTCCCGGCCTGATTCCCCACAAAGCGCTTCCGGGCGGCGGGACGACAGACTATGCGGTGGATATCTATTATGAAGCGTTAAAGCACCAAAAGTATACATCTTATATTGCGAAGGGCACGTATATGGATATGATGTATATGCCGGATGCGATTGATGCGATTATCAAATTAATGGAAGCGGACCCGTCTGGATTAAAACACCGAAATGCCTTTAATATAACGGCCATGAGCTTTGACCCTGAAGAAATTGCCGCTTCAATCCGGAAATATATACCGGCGTTTACGATGGATTACAAGGTTGACCCTGCCAGACAGCAAATTGCCGATTCCTGGCCAAACAGCATTGACGCCACAGCGGCCAAAGAAGAATGGGATTTCAACCCCCAATACGATTTAGACCGCATGACAAAATCGATGCTGGAAAACTTAGCGAACAAACTGGGGGTCGAGTGCAGGTTGATGGAGTCGGTTTGAGTTTTTGCCTGGTTACATGATGAAAATCACAAAGAGGATAGATGAGCAGCATCAATGCTCTATCTATCCTCTTTTTGTAACCGCCGCATGATATGGCATGTTATTTTGTTGCTTCGACACCATCAGTGGCTCGGAGGATTTTTTCAGGAACTGAACCGTAGGGTACAACCGCCCATTGACAACGATTGAATTAACCTGTATATTTCGTCTTGCGAAATGTTGCTTAGGGTAACGAAACTGTTTGTATGATGCCTGCGCTTCTGATGTGGGCGCGGGTGGATGGTGAAGGCGTGTTGATTACGAAAATGATCTCGCTGTGGCCAGTGCTTTCTAATAAGGGTCAGGGCGGATGTTCAAGAAATTGAAGGAGGTTTTGGATGCAAGGGCTGTTTTACCGCTATATACGCTTATACCGTGTGCTGATCAAGAAATTGAACGGCTTATTGGCACAGTTCGGGTTGTCCTATTCGCTCTGGCAGGTGATGTTTTATGTGCGGAATTTCGGCCCGTGCACGCTTGTGGAAATCTGCAAGTATTATCAAATTGAAAAACCGAACGTGACAAGGGTTGTCCAAAAGCTGGAAGAACAGGGAAGCGTGGAACAGATCCCGGGAAAAGACCGCCGAGAAAAAGTGATCCGGATGACGGATAAAGGCGAAAACATCTACCGGCAGTGCCGCGCGGAAATTACCGGATTGGAAAAGCAGGCAATGAAGGGGATTCCGGAAGCGGAGCAAAAGATCGTATTCGAACTGCTTCCGCAAATCAGAGACAATTTAAATCACAAAGGGGAGGAAACAAATTGAGCAGGCCGAAGTTATGGACAAAGGATTTTATAATCGTTTCGACCGCGAACTTTTTTCTATATTTTACATTTTACTTATTGATGGCGACCGTTACGCTTTTTGCGACTGACCGGTTTCATGCATCACCAAGCGTGGCCGGCCTGGCATCAGGGATTTTCGTCGTCGGGGTCCTGGTTGCGCGGCTCTTTGCCGGCAAATCGATTGACCGCATCGGCAGGAAAAAGATGCTTTATGCCGGTTTTATTGCGATTCTCATCATTTCACTATTTTATTTTGTGACGAATCAACTGGGTGTTTTACTGGCTGTCCGCTTTTTAAACGGTGCAGCACTTGGAATAGCTTCAACTGCAACAGGAACCATTGTTGCCGGGATCATACCCAATGAACGCCGCGGGGAAGGCACGGGTTATTATGCATTGAGTGTAACACTTGCCGCGGCTGTCGGGCCTTTCGTCGGCATGTTCCTCATTCAGCACGCAAGTTTTAATATGGTATTTGCCTTATGTCTTGTGCTATTGGCTTTGAGCTTTATCTCCGCGCTCTTTTTAAAGGTGCCGAAAGTGGAACTGTCAAAAGCGGATCTGGAAAAGATGAAAGGGCTCAAAATCAGCAATTTCTTTGAGCCGAAAGTGTTCCCGATTGCCATCATCAGCGCATTTGTCGGGCTCGGCTACTCAAGCATCCTGTCTTTTTTGACTTCGTATGCGAAAGAAATGAACCTTGTAGATATTTCAAGCTTTTTCTTTATTGTTTATGCCGTGACGGTGCTGGTGTCCAGGCCGTTTACGGGAAGATGGTTTGATACAAAAGGCGAGAACTTTGTCATGTATCCTTCATTTCTTTTGTTTGCGGCAGGGCTCGTGCTGCTGAACCAGGCTGACAGCGGACTATTAATTTTATTGGCCGGAATTTTCGTCGGGCTTGGATACGGCACTTTCTCAGCAAGCGGGCAGGCGATTGCAGTCAAAGTATCGCCGAAAAACCGGATTGGGCTTGCGACTTCAACGTTCTTTATTTTTCTTGATGCCGGTGTCGGGGTCGGGCCGTTTTTGCTCGGGCTTTTGGTTCCGTTCGCTGGTTATCACGGCTTGTACGCCATCATGGCTGTTGTCCTTGTCCTTTGCGTATTTCTTTATTATTTTGTCCATGGGAAAAAAGCTGCATCTATGCAAGGCGTGGTGGAAGAAGCAGAATAATTTGTCTAAACACAAACCCGGGGATTGCCCCCGGGTTTGTGTTTTTTAGTGACTTGCCTGGGTCAAAAGCGAAGTGAACGAGAGTGGGATAGTCCGGTGGAAAGCCAGTGCAGGATCGGCCGGCAAAGACTTGGGAAATCAAAAAAGAAGCAAGGGGCAGGCTCTTTTGATTGCGCAGCGGAAGGTTCCTGTTTTTTCATAAGATAAGTTTAAAAATATTTTATAAAAAATTTGATTATATCTAATTGTTCCGTTTACAATAAACGTAAGCGGAATATTTTTACGTAAAAATAAATAAAAATTTACATAGAGTTTTCGTAAAGGAAAAGGTGGTTATTATGGCGACAATGGCTGATATTGCTAAAATGGCGGGGGTATCCATTGCAACCGTGTCCAGAGTCCTGAATTATGACGATAAGGTCGTTGCATCTGATGAAACAAAGCGAAAAATATTTGAAGCAGCCGAAAGTCTGAACTATACAAAACATATGAACAAAAAAACTGCGAGAAAGGAAAAAATAGCAATTGTACAATGGAGCTCGCAGGAAGAAGAACTGAATGATATTTACTATATGTCCATTCGCTTAGGAGCCGAAAAATGCGCACAGGAACATGGCCTGATCATCTCTCGGATTTATGCCGAGTACGAAAAGATCCCGGATGATGTGGAAGGAATTTTAGCCATTGGGAAATTCTCAGAACAGCAGATTCAAGTTCTTCAATCTTTTCATAAACCGATTTGCTTTGTGGATACTTATTATGAGGTGGGAAGTGCTGATCAGGTCATGATAGATTTTGAACAGGCAGTTAAAGATGTCATTGATTACTTCGTTCAACAGGGACATCAGCGGATTGGATATATCGGGTCGCTTGCTGAGGATGAAACGAATTCCGGAATTGATCCGCGCAGTCTTGAATATACCAAATATATGCAAAAGTTAGGGCTCTATCGTAAAGAAGATGTTTTCGATTTTAAAGGGAAATATGATGTTCGTGCCGGCTACCAGCAAATGATTTCTGCCATTCGGAACTTGGGGGATCATTTGCCGACAGCTTTTTTTATTGCAAATGATCCGATGGCGATCGGCAGTTTAAAGGCCCTTCATGAAAATAACATCCGGGTTCCGGAACAAGTGAGTCTGATCGGCTTTAATGACGTAAGTGTGTCCCAATATACGGTCCCCGCCTTGAGCACCGTAAAAGTGTATACCGAAGTTTTGGGCGAAGAAGGGGTGACACTGTTGCTAGAACGTATAAACAGTCGGGAAATCCCTAAAAAAGTCAGACTGGGGACAAAACTTGTTATAAGAGAAAGCAGCAAATGAAACGCTTCCCTCGCAAAATATTTACGTAAAAATTATGTAAAAAAATCAGCTGAAATGTTTAAATTTTTATTGATTTTTGCGTAAAACGGTGCTAGGATGGGGTTATGAATGATACCGTTTTCACAAAAGTGGAAGAAGGATGGAAGCATTGGGTGGCAGTGCACTTAAATAACGGACAACTTGGAGGAATGCGTGATGTTAAAAAAACAAGAAAAATTTTATTACGGCGGGGATTATAACCCTGAACAATGGGATGAATCTGTGTGGAAAGAAGACATGCGGCTGATGAAAAAAGCCGGCGCCAATTATGTAAGCATCAACATTTTCAGCTGGGCAAGGCTGCAGCCGGATGAAGAAACATATGATTTTTCAACGCTCGATAAAATCATGGATATGCTTGCGGAAAACGGCATCGGGGCGGACCTGGCCACTGCCACTGCGGCCCCGCCGGCATGGCTGTCGCGGAAATATCTCGATTCGCTTCCGGTTGACAAGGACGGGGCGCGCTTTCTGCCGGGGTCGCGCCAGCATTATTGCCCGAACAGCAAAGACTACGCGCGGCTTGCGGCGAAACTGGTGCGCAAAATTGCGGAACGGTACAAAAACCATCCCGCGCTTGTCATGTGGCATGTGAACAATGAGTATGGCTGCCACATTGCCGAATGCTACTGCGACAACTGCAAAAAGGCTTTTCAAACATGGCTCAAAGAAAAATACAGCACGATCGAGAACTTGAATAAAAGCTGGTCAACGGACTTCTGGAGCCAGCGTTATTATGAATGGGAAGAAATCTGTCTACCGGGGAAAACGCCGACTTTTGCCAATCCGATGCAACAGCTCGATTACAAAGCCTTTATGGATGATTCGCTGCTTGCGCTTTATAAAATGGAACGCGATATCCTGAAAGCATATACGCCGGATGTGCCGGTGATGACAAACTTAATGGGGCTGCACAAACCGGTGGACGGATTCCATTGGGCGAAAGAAATGGATCTTGTGACATGGGATGCCTACCCGGATCCGTTTGAGGACATCCCGTATGCGCAATTCATGGCCCATGATTTGACGCGCAGTTTGAAAAAACAGCCGTTTTTGCTAATGGAACAGGCAGCCGGCGCGGTGAACTGGCGGGCGCAAAACGCTGTGAAAGCACCGGGTGTGATGCGGCTTTGGAGTTATGAAGCGGCTGCGCACGGGGCGGACGGCATCATGTTTTTCCAATGGCGCGCATCCCAGGGCGGTGCGGAGAAATTCCATAGCGGGATGGTGCCGCATTCCGGGGATGAAGAAAGCCGGAATTTCCGGGAAGTGGTACAACTCGGCAATGAATTGAAAAATTTGGAAAAGGTAACGGGTTCAGCATATGCATCCGATGTTGCGATTGTTTTTGACTGGAAAAACTGGTGGGCGTTGGAACTCGATTCAAAACCTTCTTCGCTTGTAACCTATATCAAACAGCTTCTGCCGTTTTATAGGGTGCTTCATACCCAAAACATTGGTGTCGATTTTATTCACCCGGACGAGGCAATGGACCGGTATAAAGTGGTTTTCGCGCCGGCAAGTTACCGGGTGACAAAGACATTTGCGGATAAAGTAAAAGCCTATGTCGAAAACGGCGGTTATTTTGCCACCAATTTCTTCAGCGGAATTGCGGATGAAAACGACCGTGTGTATCTTGGCGGCTATCCGGGCGCGTACCGGGATATTCTTGGCATTTATGTTGAAGAGTTTGCGCCGATGAAAAAGGGGGCAGTACATCAAATCCGGACCGGGTATGGCGATGCGGCTATCCGCGTGTGGGAGGAAAAGATCCACTTGAAAGGCGCCGAAGCTTTGGCCTGGTTCAAAGACGGCTATTTGGCCGGGTCGCCTGCTGTCACCGCGCATCATTGCGGAAAAGGAAAAGCTTATTATATCGGGACACAGCCGGATGAACAATATTTGTCTTCGCTTTTAAAAGACATTTTACAGGAAGCGGATGTCCGACCAGCTTTGGATGCTCCTCGTGGCGTGGAAGTAGCAGTGCGCAAAAATGGAAATGAAAAATACTTGTTCCTGCTTAACCACACAGATCAGGTTCAGTTTGTGAATGCAGGTGGCACGTACCCGGAACTGATTAACGGGCATACTGAATCAGAAACGGTCCGGCTCTCACCCCGGGACGTAAAAATTTTGCAGGTGGTTGAAAAATAGGGTAGCACGAAGGGGAAAGTCTGTCTTTCGGACTTGCTGGAGATCAGGAAATGCTCACTTTTCAGTTGCTTTCTTGGAAAAACGGTATTCAGGGGAAACCACTCCGGCCTTTTCAGTTGGACGAACTGCAAAGTCACCGGAGAAGGCCATCATTTTCGAGACGTATTTTGCGATTTCCGGCAAAAACGCTGAAATCTCAGGCGAACCATTGATTCCACAGTCCCGGCGATACCACATCAAAAAGGATACCCCGCGTCACGCGGGGTATCCTTTTATGCTGCCTGTTCTACAGTCTGTTTGCGTGTTTTCTTTTTTACCGGAGAAAGGCGGCGTTCAATCCAGCCCATGATAAAGTCGGCAACGACAGCCATCAAGGCAGTCGGAATGGCACCGGCTAAAATAATCGATGTGCCATTTGAGACGCTGGTTCCGCGGACGATGATATCTCCGAGTCCGCCTGCGCCGACAAATGTGCCCATGGCTGCAATTCCGATCGCAACGACGAGTGCGGTCCTGAGGCCGGCCATAATGACAGACAATGCAAGTGGAAGTTCCACCATCCGCATGATCTGGAACTTTGTCATCCCCATTGCCTTGCCGGACTCAAGCAAAAATTGATCGACGCTGAGGATGCCGGTATACGTATTTTTTAAAACCGGCAAAAGCGAGTAAAGAAACAGGGCAAGCACGACCGTATTGGTGCCGAGTCCCATAACGAGCATCAACATGGACAGCATCGCCAACGACGGGACCGTTTGGATGATATTGGCAAGTGTGAGAATCCAGGCGCTTAGCTTGCGGCGGCGGGCCATGAAAATCCCGAGCGGAATCGCGACGACCGCTGCAAACAGAACACCATATGCCGACATCAGGAAATGGCGGTAAAATTGTACCCATACATAGTTGCCGTTTTCCCCGTAATAATGAAGTACGCTCCTGATCGTTTCCATGATCACCCCTCCTATTCAAAGTAATGATGTTTTTCTAGAAATTCTTTTGCCACCGTCGACGGTTCTTTCATTTCGACGTCACTTTCATAATTCAACTGCTGCATTGTTTTCGTATCAATTTTTCCAACAAGCTTTTGTAAAACTTTCCTGAGTTCAGGATGTTGTTTTAACGTGTCGTCGCGTACGACAGGGGAGGCGTCATACGGCGGGAAAAAGTGTTTGTCGTCTTTCAGCATAACGAGGTTGTATGCATTGATTCTTCCGTCGGTTGAATAGGCAAGCACAACATCCGCCTTTCCGCTTTTGACGGCTTTATAAACAAGCCCGAGTTCCATCGGGTACGTTTTTCCAAATGTAAATCCGTACGTTTTCACAAAACCGTCGTAACCGTCGCCTTTCCGTTTCAGCCAGGAGTTATCCACGCCAAGCCGCAAATCTTTTGCCACTGGTTTTAATTGGGAAACTTTTGTCAAGTGGTCTTTGTCTGCTAAGGATTTGGTAACAGTAAAGGCATAGGTGTTGGCAAATCCGAAAGAGTCGAACCATGTTTGGTGGAACCGTTTTTCAAACTGTTGTTTGACAATTTTTAACGCTTTTTCCGGGTCGGTCACCGGTTCCATGCCGAGTGCGCCTGCTAGATCCGTCCCGGTGTAGCGGACAGCGGAAATATTGATCTGCCCGCTTGTCATCGCTTTATGGAGCACAATCGAGGAACCAAGATTGTTGACCATATCGACTTTTATATTGGTATAATGTTCGATCATATCTTTTTCCATATAACCGATAATTTGTGTTTCCGTTGAGTTGGTCATGCCGATTTTTACGGACTGGCTGTCTGCGGCACTTAGGCCTGGCAGCGTACAGCCGCCCGCAAAGATGCTTAAGCAGAAAACAAGCAAGAGGGCTGCTAATTTTTTCATGTGCCGTCATCCTTTCTAAGCGGCCTGTTTTTGTTTCCGGATGCCTTTTGGAGTAGCAATCGTTTCAAGCTTTCCAAACAGGTAGTCCACGATAAGCGCCAAAATGGTTACCGGTACTGCGCCGGCCGCGATCATTTCCGGCTGGTACAAATTAAGGCCGCTGAAAATATAGTCTCCGAGGCCGCCTGCGCCGATAAAAGAGGCAAGGGTTGCCCAGCCAATTAAATAAACAGTGGAAAGGCGGATACCGGCCATGATCACAGGGATGGCAAGGGGAAGTTCCAAATGGATCACTCTTTCCCATCCGGTCATCCCCATCCCGCGCCCTGCTTCCACCAGTTTCGGGTCGATCCCCTTTACGCCGGTGTACGTGTTCCGCAAGATAGGCAGGACCGAATAGAAAAACAACGCCGCAATGGCGGGAAGCTTTCCAATACCGAAAATCGGAATGAAGAAGGCTAAAATGGCAAGGCTTGGGAAAGTTTGGATAACGCCCGCAATGCCCATCACAATATTTGCTGCCCGCCGGTATTTTGTCAACCAGATGCCAAGCGGAACAGCGACAACGATGCCTAAGATGACAGCCGTGATGGAGATATAGAAATGCTGCCATGTTTTGAACAACAGTTCGCTCCAATTGGCTTCCATAAACTGCATGAAGGCTTCCATGATTTTTCCTCCTAACTGATGATTTCAGATACGGGTTCCTCTTCGCCCCAGATGGAGTCGTAAACGATATCGACAAGGCTTGCTCTCGTGACAATGCCAACAAGCCGGTGTTCATGGTCGACAACAGGCACGTATTTAATGCCTCGTTTTAAAATTTTCCGGACTGTATCGCGGACGAGGGTGTCTTTTTCCACTGCGATTAAATTCGTTTCCACCACGTCTTTGACAAGAACCGGTTTCCTGCGGTTTCGATCGATGATTTCGACATCGATATAGCCGAGGAGCACTTTCCGGCTGTCTACGACAAGTAGGGAGTCAACCCGCTGTTCTTTCATGATTTGGATGGCTTCTGTTAATGTTTTATCGACTGTGACTGTAACGGCTTTCGGGCTCATGATTTGTTCAACGGTCTGGATATTCGGCCGGGCCTGAAGCAGCCGTTCTTTGCCGATAAACGTTTCCACAAATTCGTTGGCCGGTTCGCGGAGAATTTCATCCGGCGTGCCGGTTTGGACCAGTTTGCCGTCGCGCATGATGACAATCTGGTCGGCGAGTTTAATCGCTTCATCCATGTCGTGGGTAACAAATACGATGGTTTTGCCAAGTTCCTTTTGCAGCTTTTTCAATTCGTCCTGCAGGCTGTCGCGGGTAATCGGGTCAAGCGCGCCAAACGGTTCATCCATTAAAATGAGCGGTTGGTCTGCCGCCAGTGCCCGCAAAACGCCGATGCGCTGCTGCTGGCCGCCGCTCAGTTCATGCGGGTAACGGTCCAAAAATTCTTCTGGCATATCGACGAGCTGGAGCAGTTCTTTGGCCCGCTCCCGTTGTTTTTCTTCAGGCCATTTTAGTAATCGCGGGACAAGAGAGATGTTTTGCTGGATTGTCATATGGGGAAATAAACCAATTTGTTGAATCACGTACCCGATTTCTCTTCTCAGTTTAACGGGGTCCGTATCTTTGATGTTTTTGCCATTGATATAAATGGTGCCTTCTGTCGGTTCAATCAGCCTGTTGATCATTTTCATCGTGGTCGTTTTACCGCAGCCGCTCGGGCCGATAAAAACGATAAAACGGCCGGACGCAAATTCGAGATTCAAATCGTCCACGGCGCGTTTGCCGCCCTTATAAATTTTCGAGACGTGGTCAAACTTTAACAATTTTCGCACCTCCAGTTTGTTTTGGGTAGAGATTGGTTACAATATAAGTATACCGTAAAATTTGTAAAATGAAAAGTTTACGTATTGTACTTATTATATAGATGATATATATTGTAATTGAAGGCAATTGGTTCATCATTTTTTACAGTACTTCGGCAAAGCGGCCAAAAGGAGCATTTCTGGAATGGAAGAAAAAACGTTGGACAAAGTTGTCCGGGCGAAAGAACAATATATTGAAAAAATTGCGGACCATATTCGTGCTTTCGGCATCCCGCTAACCGTCGGGCGTGTCCTCGGCATTATCTACATAAATCACCGGCCGATGACGCTCGATGAATTGTCCCAGGCAACAGGCATGAGCAAGACAAGAATGAGCCAGGTAGTCCGCGAAATGGTCGATATGAATATCGCGGAAAAAGTGTTTGAAAAAGGGGTCCGGAAAGATCTTTACAATGTCGGCCTCGATTTTTACGACACTTTTGTTGCCATTTTTACGTCCAATTTGCGGAAAATCATTCACCGCAACAAATTCTTCGAAAAAAAATTTGCGCGTGAGTTGGCAGAACTGAAGGACAATGAAGAGCTGCCGCCGGAAATGGAGAAGCAGCTGAATCATTTTTTAAATGAGCTTTTCAATCTCGCGGAATATTATGATTGGCTTTCGCGGCTTGTCGATTTTTTTGAGAGTGGAAAAATTTTTGAGTATGTACCGAAGAAAAAACAGGAATAAACGGAGGCTGGCCCATGAGCACAGAAAAAGAAAAAATGATCGCCGGGAAGTTGTATAACGCGGGAGACCGGGAACTCACGCAGGCGAGATTGAAGGCCAGGCGCCTCATCCGTACGTTCAATGAAACAGATGAAACCGATTTGGAAACCCGGACAGCATTATTGAAAAAATTATTCGGTTCGACGGGGGAACACCTTTTTATCGAATCGGATTTCCGCTGCGATTACGGGTTTAACATTCATGTCGGGGAGAATTTTTATGCGAATTTCGATTGTGTCATTCTCGACGGGGGACCGGTTGAAATCGGGAAAAACTGCATGCTGGCGCCGGGTGTCCATATTTATACGGCAACACATCCGCTTGATGCAAAAACGCGCGTGTCCGGCCTGGAGTTGACCAAACCGGTGAAAATTGGCGATAACGTCTGGATCGGCGGACGCGCGGTGATTAACCCGGGCGTTACGATCGGCAACAACGCGGTGATCGCTTCCGGAGCCGTCGTGGTCAAAGATGTGCCCGACAATGCAGTCGTCGGCGGAAACCCGGCGCGGATCATCAAGATGGCGGAATCATAAGGGAGGCGGCGCCTTCCTTTTTTGTCGATGCAAGAAGGGATGCAAGCCTGGTATCAACGAAACGCCATGGGAAACCCGGGAAGTTGGGAAAAACCGGGAGAGCAGTTAAAGCCAGGGAAAAGAGAGGACGTGGAAAAAAACACTCTCAAAATTGGGGTTATGTAAACATAACCTATCGAGTGACCAGAATCAGTGAAAACTGGCGGCCATCAGTAAAAAAACAGCGGAACGCCAACCATAACAAGCCACCCTGCGGTCAAGGTGGCTTGCCCCTTAATCTTTTTGCCTGGGTGAAACGGCAGCCCAGAGCGCTGCCCCGACAAATGCAGCTATGGCGGCTGATGCAAGCGGATATTTGCTCATCTTGACATAATAACTGTTTCTGCGCATCCAGCCTTTATTCGTGCCCCGTTCATGCAGGCCGTAACCCGGATGGTAGAGGGCGCTGTCCGCTTTCGACTTTGACGGCCGGTCGCTGTGCTGCGTCCGGTACATGGTCAGCTCCATTAATTTATCCATGAACCGTGGCAAGAAGCGGCCTAAGACTGCGACCATTTTTGCCTGCGATCCGACATACATATCCCGCTTCGGGTGCTCGGCTGCAAACAGGATGGCTTCCGCGACGGCTTGAGGCGGGTAAATCATGGACATATAATGCGCCGGTTGTTTCTTAAGGTAGCTGCGCGCATGCTCATTATACGGCGTATCGATCCGGCCGGGGTGAACGAGCGTAATCGAAACGGGCGCATGCTCTTTTTCAAGTTCCATCCGGATGCTTTCCGTAAAACCGTGCAACGCAAATTTAGAGGAAGCATAGGTGGACTGGATGACGGTTCCGCGGTCGCCGAACAGGCTGCCGATATTGATCACAGCGCCGGGCACGCCGCGGCTTTTGTAATGCTGGACGGCTAACCTTGTCCCGTATACGGCGCCCCAGAAATTCGTGTCATACATGCGTTTCATGTCTTCAATGCTGACGTCCATCGCTTCGCCAAAAATTGAAACGCCGGCATTGTTCACCCAGGTGTCAAAGCCGCCGAACGTTTTAATGGCGGTTGCCGCAATATGCTTCACATCTTCTTCGCGGCCGACATCCGCCCGCACCCAGATGGCGGAACTGCCATTATTTTTTAACTCATTGGCAAGAATTTTCAACGCGTGCTCATTCCTTGCCGCGAGTACAAGCCGTGCGCCGCGGGCTGCAGCCATTCTTGCGGTGGCAAGCCCGATCCCGCTCGAAGCGCCGGTGATCACGATGACCTGGTCTGCCAGTTTTTTCAGTGATAATGGTTTTTCCATACTGGCATCCATACTGCCGTTGCCTTGTTGTACATAAGATTGGTCCAATGTATGCCCTCCTTGAAGTTTTTTTGCTGTGTTTCGTAATATATCTATACCCTGATTGCGGTTATTTTTGCAGCAGCAGGATTTGGAAATGGGAGGTTCCGGAATTGAAAAAGCAGGGAAGGCGCGGTTGGGCTTTTTTTAAGGGATGCATGGGAGAAATTGCTGAAACCGCGATTGCGGAAATCATTTGGAGAGTATTGGCTTCCTTGGCCAAAATCGTTGCCCGGTTCGCGCTACATGGATGGAATAACAGAAAAACCTTGGAAAATCCAAGGTTTGAATGGAGCACGATGCTGTTTTTAAAAATCTGCCTTTTAAAATGGATCATTATTTTCCGTTCCAGAGAAAGACTCAATGGCATGCTCAAGGGCGTTGTATGCCTGGCCGAATGCGCCTGCCGCCGAATCAGTACCTGCATGGCGGTGTTCCGGGATCGAATGCTTCGCCTGTTCGATCGCCGTAATGGCATCTTCAATCATCGTCCCTTTGTCCCCGTACTGCTGGCGGGCATCCTGAAGCTGCCGGATGCAGGCATCTAAATCTGCTGAATCGGGATGATTATAAGCGTTTTCGAGCTTTTCCTTCACTTGTTCCAAAATTTCCTTCATGATTCACACCCATTTCTGTAAAGAATACAAGGCTAGTCTTTCAAGTTGGGTTTCATTTTATGCAATATGGAATGCAAACTAGAAAGAAATTTCATCTTTTGCGCTGGAACCAGCCTGCCCTGGCGGCCGTTTCTGCCCGCGAACTGCCGCTCATCCTGCTTTGCCGCCCGGTTCAGGGGTCCAATAGGAAAAAAGCGGCCCGTTTTTTCCAAACACGGGATCGGTTTCCGGCATGCCGGTTTTGCGGATATTTTCGCGCAAGGTTTCATCTGCCCTCATTTGGGTATCATAATCCTGCCCGCCCGGATAACCCCCTGTCACCGCGAACCCGCCTCCTGACTCAATCCGTTTATGCCCGGTTCCGGCCGGCAACAGCACACAATCACCTTCAGAAATTGTAAAAATTTTACCTTGAGGGCCGCCAAGCTGCACTTTGGCATGGCCGCTCCGTACCGCAATCACTTCATGGGAATTGCTGTGGAAATGATGGTAAGGGAAAATGGTCCATACCCAGTTGTTTCCCCAATTATTTTTTTGAAACACTTTCTCAATTTCGTCTGTCCGTCCTTTAAAAACACCGTGGTAAATGAGCACAGGGAGAAACGGATTATTCGGAATCCCGCCGTTCTCCTCAAAATAAAATGCAGAAACGTTATCGTTTGCTGCCGTGCCCCCTGCATCTTTGCCGTCTGAAGCTGACATAAATGGAAGCAATCGTTTCATGGTTGTTTCCCCTCCTCTTTTAATCAGGTTTCATGATTTCCCGGCTTCTCGTTCATCTGCACGATACAGGCAGAATTTTCTTTTTGGTATGCTCCGCCCTTGTTATTGTTTTTCCCCGCCTAACCTATCGGAAACTTTCACTTTTTGCCAAAAATCCGCGGGCTTTTTTAATAAAGGCATCCATGGTGTAATGGGATACGGCAAAGCAAGTTTTTTTGGATACCCAACCACATCCTATCCTTTTTCCCTCTTACAGGCAAATCTTGTATAATAGTCTCAGAAACCATTCAGGAGGACGGCAGTTTGGGAAAAAAAGGATGGCTCGTAGTTTTATTGTTTTTCATTACGGCTGGTGTGCTGGGAACCGGTAACTGGTATTATCAGGCGAACACCGGAAAAACGATTGAAAAAGCACAGCAGCAATATAAAAAAGACTTGGCAAAAGAAAAGAAGCGCAGCCTGGAGGCAAAGGCAGCAAAGGAAAGCGCGGCAAAACAGATTTACGAAAAACATAAAGGGAAAGAACTGGTGTATTTGCCGGTCGGCTCCAGCCTGACAGCAGGGGATTTTGCAACGAAAAAAAGCAAAACGTATGCCGCTTTGTTGGCTGCGCGCATTCACCAAGGCCTTGGATATGAAGTGAAGACCATCAATGGCTACGGCAAGAGCGGGGCCGGCCTGAAGGAACATGGGGCAGACAGTCTTCCCCATATTATTTTCAATCATCCTGATCTTGTGACGATTGAGTTCGGTACGTTTGATCTGAACTGGAATGCCAAAAACACTTACGTTTCTGCCGGCCAATTTAAGAAAGATCTCGAACATTTTGTGGATGAAATCAGAAAGAGTACCGGCAAGAAAACAAAAATCATTTTGCTCACCACCTGGAACAGCGGGCAGTTGTCTTTTACTTATGACCGCGCCATTGAAGAGGTGGGGAAGGCAAAGGGTGTTCCTGTTGCCAATATTGAAT
This sequence comes from Weizmannia sp. CD-2023, assembly GCF_036225245.1. Classification (NCBI taxonomy): domain Bacteria; kingdom Bacillati; phylum Bacillota; class Bacilli; order Caryophanales; family Bacillaceae; genus Heyndrickxia; species Weizmannia sp. CD-2023. The sequence continues at coordinate 4,529 of NZ_JARTJQ010000083.1, read as the reverse complement.
CTGTCTGGCTGAACCGTTCCGATACACACGGCCAGAAAGGAGAGAAAGCGGCCACGGGCAAAAGCGATGGCTGGCTTGCCAATGACAAAGGGCATAAAGAAATTGCAAATACGGTGTACAAAAAAGCGTATGGGCTGTTAAAGTAAAATACTGGCTGCTTTTCGGAAGGGCAACCCCCGGTCTTTTGGCAGGCGCTCAAGGATTGTGAATATATCGCCCTGTCTTTCAGAAGGCTATCTCTGAAAGACAGGGCTTTTTGCTGTTTTCGGATAAATCACCTCAGTGAAAAACGAATTGTTCGTAATATAAAACAATTTGTTCTTAATATATTTTTAAAAAGCAAGGAAAACAAAGGAATGTTGCGAAAAAGAAAGTATTTTGTTCGTTATTACGAAAAAATGGCGTCGCTTTCAGCTGCATTTATTTTGAGAGACAGTTGATGCAATGCCCATTGTAATTCGTTATCAAGAACTATCGAGATGCAAAAGGTTAACATGCCGTTTCCAATTGTGGTTTTATAAAGTTGGCGTTGCCGGCGTGGCCGGGAGTTCTTCACCGAGAAACGGATTTAGTACGGTGCTGCCTAATACGGCCACCCATGTTTTTAACGTTCTCGTGCCAGGAGTCCTCCTTTTTCTTATTGGTGCAGCGATGGCGCGCACCAGCGCCATAAGCTCCAGCTTCGGAAGGAATAGCGAAAGGCAGCAGAATAGGGCTGTCTGTTTTTTGTGATAAAATGGAAAAGACAATGCAGATGGGAGGGATTCAATTGAAAAAAATTGCCGAGGGCGTTGCGATGCTGGAAATCAACCTGAACCATTTTATCATTCACCCCACTTTGATCTGGGATGAACAGAAAGCGGTTTTGGTAGATGCCGGCATGCCGGGTTCGCTTGATTTGATCCATGCAGAAATGGAGAAGGCGGGCGTGCCGTTTGAAAAATTGGACGCAGTTATTCTGACGCACCAGGATATGGATCATATTGGCAGCGTGCCGGAAATATTGGCAGAGTCCGGCCATTCCATTACGGTGTACGCACACGGGCTGGACAAGCCATATATCGAAGGGGAGAGGCTTCTGATCAAAGCGGATCCGGAAAAGATCGATCCGGCAAGATGGGAATCGATGCCGGAAGAAATGAAACAGATGTATTTGAATCCGCCGAAAGCGAAAGTGGACAAAGTGATCGGGGATGGAGAAGTTCTGCCTTTTGGCGGCGGAATAGAGGTGATTTTTACACCGGGGCATACGCCTGGCCATTGCTGCCTGTATCTTAAAAAGAGCAAAACATTGATCGCTGCGGATGCGATGGTTGCAGACAACGGCAAACTGCATGGCCCCAGACAGCAAGTCACGCCTGATATGGGAACCGCAATGGCTTCATTGAAAAAGCTGCTTGATTTTGATATTGAATCCGTCATCTGCTACCACGGCGGCCTGTGTTATGAAAATGTAAATGAACAGATTCGCAAGCTAGCGAAATAAAATAAGAGCGTGGCAAACAGCCGCGCTCTTATTTTAAGCCAAGCCGAAAAAAAAGAGGCGTGGCATGCGAAAGAATAATTTCTGTCCTTCTGTTCCCGCCCTGCCTGGTGCAGATCGATATCGGCGGTATGTTGATTGATTTCATTTGCCTTTTGCCGCGGCTTCTCATTCCCCCAGGCCGCCCCACAATGCCCGCTCGGCTTGGTGCGGATCCTTTTCTACTCTGCAATCCTGGCCAAAAATCATCGCGGGCCGCTGCCTTGTGTTATATGGCGGCCATTCGGGGAGCAGGCTGCAATTCGGATCGCCATTTTGGGCAAAAGCAATCCACGCCTGATGCATCTGGTCTGCAAGCGCATGCCGGCCGGGTGCATTTCCCGTTAAGTTTTCCGTGCCGGGTTGTTCCAGCGTATGCCACACAAATGGAATTTCCAGGGCATGGCAGGCTTTAAGCGTCCCGTTATAAACGGGGCTTTCCCAGTCAAACTGGTACATCCACACCTTTTCCCCGGTTTGTGCGCGGGTATCTGCCAATTTTAAGGCAGGACCGGTAAATACAAAGTATGTCATGATCCGGTCGTATAATTCCTGGGTAAATGCACTTGGATCTGTAATTTTTGCGGAAAGGGCGTCCCAATACTTTGCAAATGTTTTTTGGAAAACGTCCTGCATCTCTTTAGGGTCCTGCCTTTTCCACACCGGATCGAAAACAGTGAACAGCCGGTATTCGTCCTTATTTGTTCCGATTAAAACCGGAATGTCCTTTGCCGCATTTTCAAGAGCCCTTTCCGGATGTTCCGGCAGCACAATGCCATCTGTAACCGGAAGTAGGCTCATGAAAGGGAGCGAATTCACAGCCTCTGCTAGATTTTTTGCCGGCACCTCTGCCAGTTTTGCAACATCTTTTTTCTCCAGACCAAGCGTTTCCAGTATGCGTCGTGCATTTTTGGCTGCCCGTTCAGGTGTAGCGGTAAAATTGGCCGCCCCGCTTTCGAGAATGGCCTTATGAAACAACCCGCTTGCGGCAGGGGAAGAAAGCAATGCCGCAACACTCATGGCACCTGCAGATTCGCCGAAAATGGTCACGCAGTCCGGATCCCCGCCGAAAGCAGCAATATTTTCTTTTACCCATTTTAAAGCTGCGATCTGATCGAGGATCCCGCAATTTCCGGAGGCCTCATACTCTCCGCCCATTTCGCCAAGATACAGAAAACCGAGCGCCCCGAGCCGGTAATTGATCGTGACCACAACAACATCCCCGTTTTTGGCAAAAGCAGAGCCGTCATAAGAAGGCGCTGAACCTGCCCCGTTAGCAAACGCGCCGCCGTGGATCCATACCATAACAGGACGCCTCTCCCCGTCTGCTCCAGGCGTCCAAATATTAAGATTCAGGCAGTCTTCGTCCATATTTTCAGCCGGATTCCCGAGAAAATCCATCAGTTCAACCGGCGGCTGCCATGCAATTGGCCCGAACTGCGTGCAATCTTTTACGCCTGCCCAGGGTTCGGGCAGTTCCGGCGGGCGGAAACGCAAAGGTCCGATTGGCGGTTTTGCATAGGGAATCCCTTTCCAGATTTGCACACCTTTTTCCTCGTATCCCCGGGCCTTTCCGAAAACGGTTTCAACAATTGCTGTACTCATTTTTATTCTCCTTTCCGGAATGGATTTCTAAAGTATTCGACGGGAATGTGCAAATTTCCTTTCAGTTTTTTTGAAAAATAGATTGACAACGAACGTACGATCTTTTATTCTGTTTATAGAATGTAAGTTCGGGTGAAGGGGTGCGAAAATATGGCAACCATCATAAGCAGCATTGGCCTAAAGGGAATAGAAGGATATTGTGTTCATGCCGAAGTGCAGATGATGTTGGGGTGCGGGTCCGGGATCACCATTGTCGGGTTGCCGGATGCTTCGGTGAAAGAATCTAAGGAACGAATACGGGGTGCATGTTCATCGATTGGATGTATGCTGTTCCAAAGCAAAACGATTGTCAATCTTTCCCCGGCAGACGAGCGGAAAAACAGTCCTGCACTTGATCTGCCCATTGCAATCGGGCTGATGGCAGAAAACCACTTTTTTCATGCCAGAATTCCTGATCATACTGCCTTTTTGGGCGCGCTCTCACTGGACGGGTCTGTTCAGGCAGTGGCTGGGATGCTTCCGTATGTGATGGCAGCAAGGGGATTAGGCATGAAAAGATTGTATTTGCCAGCCTCTGCGGAACTTCCCTTTTCACAAATGGACGGGATGGATATTATATTTGTCCAGCATTTAAAGGACGTACTCGATTCATTGTCCGGAAAGAAGCTGCCGCCTGTCCGGAAAAAGAGGCAGCTGCAACCAGATGAGTATTCATTCGAAGCAGATTTCAGCATGATTCTTGGGCACCGGCATGCGAAAAAAGTACTGGAGATTGCCGCCGCCGGAAGCCACAATGTTTTAATGTACGGCCCGCCCGGAAGCGGAAAAAGTATGCTGGCTGAGGCTTTTCCTTCGATTTTGCCGCCGCTTTCGGAAACGTCTTCTTTTGAAGTGGCGGGACTCTATCAGCTTGCAAACGTGAAAAGGGGATTTCACCGGAAACCGCCGTTTCGCGCGCCGCATCACGCTTCATCTGCAGTTTCACTCGTCGGTGGGGGTTCCCGGCCGCATCCGGGTGAAATTTCATTAGCCCATCACGGGGTGCTGTTTCTCGATGAAATGGCCGAGTTTCCAAAAAGAACGCTTGATATGCTCAGGCAGCCGCTTGAAAATGGGAAAGTAACCATTAGCAGAGCCGCTTCCACGGTGACTTACCCTGCCCGGTTTATTATGCTTGCGGCCATGAACTTGTGCCCATGCGGTTATCTCGGGTCGCCCCATGCGTATTGCACATGCACGCCAAAACAAATTCAAGCTTATCAAAACCGGATTTCCGGACCGCTGTTAGACCGCTTTGACATATTTTTGCCAGTCGGGACAGTACCGTTACTGGAAGAGTCCGGGAAAATAAACGAAACTTCAGAACAGATCCGAACCCGCGTCACGGAAGCAAGGAAAAGGC
>NZ_JARTJQ010000082.1:0-49984 GCF_036225245.1 Weizmannia sp. CD-2023 | reverse complement strand
GCGTGCCACGCATCCCGCACCGGTTCGCTCTCCGCTATGGATGCAGACTCGTTTTTGCCGGGAAGATCCGCTTCAGCATGCCACTCGTTTTGCATCACTCCGCTCTCCGCCAATGATGCGGATTCGTTTTTGCCGGAAAATCCCGGCTCAGCGTGCCACTCATCCCGCACCGGTTCACTTTCCGCTATGGATGCAGACTCGTTTTTGCCGGAAAACCCCGGTTCTGCATGCCATTCGTCCCGTACCGGTTCGCTCTCCGCCAATGATGCAAACTCATTTTTTCCTGGAAGATCCTCTTCAGCATGCCATTCGTTCTGCACCAATTCGCTCTCTGCCAACGATGCAGACTCATTTTTTCCTGGAAACTCCGGTTCCGCATGCCATTCGTCCCGTACCGGTTCGCTCTCCGCCAATGATGCAGACTCATTTTTTCCTGGAAGATCCGCTTCAGCATGCCATTCGTTCTGCACCAATTCGCTCTCTGCCAACGATGCAGACTCATTTTTACCGGAAAACTCCGGTTCCGCATGCCATTCATCCCGTACCGGCGCGGCTGTTTCCGCCTGCCATGAAGCACTTTCCGGCCCTTTTCCGCCTGCTTCCGGCAAGAGACTCTCCTCTTCTTCTTCCGGCAGTTCGACCGGTGCTAGCACATTCAGTTCGTTTGTGTACGGTTCCGGCTGAGCAACCGATTCTTCCGGCACCACGCGCGATTCGATCGTAAAAGGTGTATACAATTCCGGGTCAGCGTGAGATTCATCCTCTTCTTCTTTTTCCTCATCTGCACGCAAAGGCACTTCTTCAAAGCTTTCCGCTTCTTCCATAAAATGGCGGGGCGGTTCGGCGCTCTCTTCTTCTTGTTCTGATAAACTCCATTCGGAATGGCTAAAAGGCGCCTGATATGTTGCGTCCGGCTCATCCAAATAGGGTTTCCGGCCGTTCAAATCCGGGTATGGCGCTGTTTCGGCTTCGTCCTCTTCCTCATCCCTGTCTTGCAATATTCCCTCAATCGCAATATCCGCATTGATTTTTAAACAATCGGTTCCGTGAAATTGATAGTCAAAGCCTTCTATATTGACGTCCAGATCCTCAATATCCGCAATTCTCGTCTTCGGAATGGTCACATCTACCGGGAAAGATTGGTAAAATTCAAATATGCCGTCTTCTTCCCGGTACTGGACCGCCTGCACATACTTCCTGAACAGCACATCTTCCCCTTCTTCTTCCCCGCAACCGATATACTCCCCAGCCAAATAGAGATTGCCTTTGATCACGACATACTGCTCCAATTCCTGTATGGTGATATGGGGATCCAATGATATTGATAAAAGTTCTTCAACTTCCTGTCCTTTTTTAAACCAAATCAATTCTTCTAATGAAAATCGTATGGACGATTGATTTTGCGGCAAAGCGGGTTCCTCCCTTCAATTCCTCCAAATCCAATGAATATGTCATTTACACTGTATGAAGCAATCGGGGTTTTTATGATCGCAAAAAAACCGTAGCATCCGTAAATCACTTGAATAGCTTTTTCGCTGCAATATTGGATGGGGAGAGAAAAACCGGCTCATCTATTTTCAGGTTACCCGTTCAAAAACTTGGATTTGGTCGAGCTAGGCGAACTGATTCGGCCATCCATTTTCAGCGTTACCGTCAAAAACCTTAGGGTACCCGCAGAGCATTCGGCATGTTTACCCCTACTGCCACTTCTCTCTCGCCCGCAGCGGACAGAACGCAAAAAAAACCGGCTCATCCGTTTTTGGACTTGCCGGTTCATAGCCGCAGGATTACCCGCGGATTGCCTTAAATGTTTTTTCTGCTGCTTCGACGGTATGGTCAATATCTTCATCCGTATGCGCGGCGGACAAGAAGATGCCTTCGAATTGGGAAGGCGGGAGGAAAATGCCGTTTTCCGCCATGCCGCGGTAGTAGCGGGCAAACAGATCCAAATCCGAAGTGCTTGCTGATGCAAAGTTATTGACTTCTTCATTGGTGAAAAAGATGCCAATCATCGATCCCGCCCGGTTAATGGTATGCGGGATATCGTATTTTACCGCTGCCTCATGAAAACCTTGTTCGAGGCGGTCGGCTTTTCGCCTGAATTCCGCATACGTTTCAGGTGTTAACTGCCGCAATGTTTCATATCCGGCCGTCATCGCAAGCGGATTGCCGGACAAAGTTCCTGCCTGGTAAACAGGGCCGGTCGGTGCGATTTTTTCCATAATTTCGGCCCGTCCGCCAAATGCGCCGACAGGAAGGCCGCCGCCGATTACTTTGCCGAGACAGGTCAAATCAGGCGTTACATCAAAATAGCCTTGTGCACAGTGATAGTCGACACGGAAACCGGTCATCACTTCATCAAAGATCAGGAGGGCGCCGTATGCTGATGTGACATCGCGCAACCCTTGCAAAAAGCCGGGCTTCGGCGGAACCACGCCCATATTGCCGGCAACCGGTTCGACGATGATGCAGGCAATATCTTCTCCGTACTGCTCGAATGCCGAACGGACGGCTTCCAGATCATTGTACGGGACGGCAATGGTATTTTGCGCGATTCCGAGCGGCACGCCGGGGCTGTCCGGCAGACCCAGTGTGGCAACGCCCGACCCTGCTTTGATCAGGAGCGAATCGCCATGGCCATGGTAGCTGCCTTCGAATTTTAAAATTTTATTCCGGCCTGTATAACCTCTTGCCAGGCGCAAAGCACTCATTGTGGCTTCCGTGCCGGATGAGACCATACGGACGATTTCAATCGACGGTACGCGTTCTTTCACGAGTGACGCCAGTTTATTTTCCATGATCGTCGGCGTGCCGAAACTCGTCCCTTTTTCGGCCGTTTTTTTCAGCGCATCCACGACCCCAGGATTGGCATGGCCAAGGATGAGCGGCCCCCATGACAGCACGTAATCAATATATTCGTTTCCGTCAATGTCATAAATTTTTGCGCCTTTGCCGTGGTCCATAAAAATCGGGTTCATGCCGACCGCTTTAAAGGCACGGACAGGGCTGTTCACCCCGCCCGGCATTAATGTGACCGCTTCTTTGTATGCTTCGATTGAATTTTCATATGAGCGCATCTTTCAACCTCCCGTTTATTCCGCAAGCCAGCGAGCAATATCGAGTGAAAAATAGGTAATGATGAGATCGCAGCCGGCACGCTTCATGCTTGTGATCATTTCAAGAACAATCGCCTTTTCATCAATCCAGCCGTTTTGTGCGGCGCCTTTTACCATGGAATACTCCCCGCTCACATTATACCCGACAACCGGGAGGCGGAATTCATTGCGCACATCACGGACGATATCAAGATAAGAAAGCGTCGGTTTTACGATTAGAAAATCTGCCCCTTCTTCCACATCCGACTGTGCTTCACGCAATGCTTCGAGCCGGTTGGCCGGATCCATCTGGTACGTTTTCCGGTCCCCGAAAGCGGGTGTGCTGTCAGCAGCTTCGCGGAACGGACCGTAAAACGCGGATGCATATTTGACCGCATAACTCATGATCGGCACATCTTCAAAACCTGCTTCATCAAGCCCTTTGCGAATCGCGGCGACAAACCCATCCATCATATTCGAAGGCGCAATGATATCAGCGCCTGCTTTTGCCTGGCTGACCGCCGTTTTCGCAAGCAGATCAAGGCTCGGGTCGTTTAAAATTTTCCCGTCTTCCACAACGCCGCAATGGCCATGATCGGTGTACTCGCACAGGCAGGTATCCGCGATCACAATGATATCCGGGTAATTTTTCTTGATGAAACGGATGGCTTCCTGTACGATGCCGTGATCGTGGTACGCTTCCGTTCCGGTTGCATCTTTATGGTTCGGTACGCCGAATAAAATGACGGATTTAATGCCGGCAGAAACGACTTCATCCATGATTTCATGGAGCCGATCCAGCGACCAGTGGTACACACCCGGCATCGAAGCAATTTCATTTTTAATGTTTTCGCCTTCAACTGCAAAAATCGGATAAATCAAGTCGTTCACTGTTAAATTCGTTTCGCGCACCAAAGCCCGCATATTGGCACTTTGGCGGAGCCTGCGGTGGCGGGCAAACTGTAAATCTTTCATTTTATTTCCTCCTAAACTGGTAGAATGCCGCAATGCATTGCATATTTATCCGGGAAGTTTGCACAGCAGCCGGCTTGTTGGGAATGATTGCGACGGTCGCGGTAAATCCCGCTTTTTCTATTTTGTTTTCTTCGTGTCGAACGTCGCCCGGCTGGTAATCTCTCCGGGCAAACCATGCATGGCAGCCGGTTTGTTAGGCCGGCCACTTCAATCCCGGGTTCGTGCCGGTTTCTATCTATTTTTCTTCTAAACGGACAAAATCGCATAATGCCCCAAGCATGGCCTCGACGGTGTATTCATCCGGGCAAACCGCTGCACGGCTTCCGGCTTTTTCCACTGCCTGCCTTGTTGAAGGGCCGATGACTGCGATCTGGGTTGAAAGCCCCGCGATATCCATGCCGCTTTCTTCAAGCGCGCCTTTAAAATGGCGGAAGGCGGACGGGCTTAAAAACAGGGCAAAATCGATGTGCTCCCGCCCGAGCAAGCAGGTAAGCTTTTCTTTTGCCCCCTCCGGCATATACGTCTCATAGACAATCCATTCCTCTGCTATTATACCGCTTTTTCTTAGAAAATCCGCAATTTCTGTCCCGGCCAAGTTTCCTTTCGGGAGAAGGACGCGGGTTGCACGGTGCCCGCTCCGCATAAATTCCTGGGCAAAATCTTTTGCCGTAAACTTCCTGGGCGCAAAAGAAACCTTTAAACCGGACTGTTCCATACAGGCAGCCGTCTTTTTTCCCACGGCTGCCCAGTTTATGTTCAAATGCTCACATGCTATCCCCGCACGGCTGCATGCTTCCAAAAAATAACGGACCCCGTTTTTGCTTGTAAACACAACCCAGTCGTATGCCGAGAGTTTTCGCAAAAATACAGGTGCGGACGGGTCGGCATATGCACGGAAGGACACCATCGGGACGACAAAAGGGGTGCCGCCGAGCGCTTCAATTTGTGCGGCGAGCTTTTCGCCGTCTTTTCCGCCTCTTGTGATCAGGATATTTTTCCCGCTTAAAGGCCCATTTGCCGTCATGACTGCCCGAGCTCCGCTTTCACTTGTTCAATCAGCGTCTTTGCCCCTTGCCGGCTTAAAATATCTGCCGCCTTTTCTCCGGCCGTTACCGGGTTGCGGGAGACAACTGTTTCTTTATATACCGTTTTGCCATCAGGGGAAGCGACAAGGGCAGTGAGAGAAATGCCTTCTGCCGTTTTCTTTGCAAGGCCGGCAATCGGTACCTGGCAGCCGCCTTCCATTTTATCAAGGAAGACGCGCTCCGCCTTTACCGTTTCCGCCGTTTCTGCGCTCTCAAGCTTCCGGAGCGCATCGAGCAGTTCCCCGTCATCGGCGCGACATTCGACAGCGAGCGCGCCCTGTCCGATTGCAGGGAGGCAAATATCCGGGTCAAAAAATTCAGTGACAGTGTCCGCACTCCAGCCCATCCGTTTTAAACCGGCTGCCGCGAGGACGATCGCATCGTAATCCCCGTTTTTTAATTTTTCCAGCCTTGTATCAATATTGCCGCGAACAGACTTAATGCGGATATCGCTTCTTACAGCAAGCAGCTGGGCGCCGCGGCGGAGGCTGCTTGTCCCGACAACCGCCCCTTCCTTAAGGCTGGAAAAAGGGGTGCCGTTTTTGGAAATCAATGCATCCCGGACATCTTCACGTTCCGGAATGCAGCCGATCACAAGCCCGTCCGGAAGCACAGCCGGCACGTCCTTCATGCTATGTACAGCCATGTCAATTTCATGATTCAACATGGCATCTTCAATTTCTTTCACAAACAGGCCTTTCCCGCCGACTTTGGACAGGGTGACATCGAGCACTTTATCGCCTTTTGTGGTGATTTCCCTGATTTCAAAACGAAAAGGCAGCCCAAGCTGTTCAAGCTTCGCCACCACCCATTTCGTCTGCGTCAGGGCAAGTTTGCTCCGCCTCGACCCTACGACAATTGTTCTCATCCGGCAATCCTCCTAATAATACAAATGAAAATCCGATAATCCTGTAATTAGAAAAAAGTTAATCAAAATGATTAAAAAAGCAGCCATATTCCAATAAGCCAGTGTTTTTCCGAACATGCGGCGGCGTTCGCCGGCATACAGGAGAAAACTGTATACAAGCAGCACGACAAACGACCCGACAATTTTCGGATCAAGCCAGTGAATGGCCGGAAGCCGCAAGTATGCCCACCATAGCCCGAGAATCAGCCCGAGCAAAAGGACCGGAACCGCAATGGCATTCATCCATTTCGAAAGCCGCTCCAGTTTTGCAAGGTCATTCAGGCGCCAGATTCTGTGGCTCCATTTCTTTTCCTTCAGCCACTTATATTGTAATAAATACAGAACGGAAAAGACAAAGGACAGGGAAAACAGCACATAAGCGATCAGCGTCATCGTAATATGCATGAGCAAAAGTTCCGATACCATTCTTCCTGCCCCTTGTGAGACCTTCTCCGGGGCAAAAGCGTGGACCGTCATGATAAAAAAGCCGATGACGTTTGTAAAAAACACGGTAAAGTCAACGCGCAGCAGGCGGTTCAGGGCCAGAGACAGCGTCAGCAATGCCCAGGCATAAAAATAAAGCCCCTCAGACAATGTCAAGACCGGGAACCGTCTGGTGTGAGCCATGTACAAGATAAATATAACCGTCTGCAATGCCCAGACAACGGAAAGAAAACGGAAGGCAGCCTTGTTGGCCTTCCGGTTCCGGTGGAGAAAGTCAAGAAAATAAAGCAAAATACTGGCTGCATAAAGCAAAATCATGCCTTCATGCAGTCTGTCCGTCCATACGGCATACATTGCCGGGCTCCCCGGTTAACCCGAATAGGACGGGCGGACTGCATGCCGCGCCATTTCGGCTGCCGGTCCCGCTTGTCCCGTTTCTGTTTCTAAATTAAAAATTTGGCGGAACAGTTCCAGATTCCGGGCTGCATCCGGCGAACCCGCCATTTCTTTTGCCTGCAGAATCGGATCTTTCAGCATCTGGTTAATAATGCTTTTTGTATGTTTGCTGATGACTTTCCGTTCGCGTTCTGTTAAGTCCGGCAGCTTCCGTTCAATGCTTTTCATTGTTTCCGCCTGGATCGCGAGCGCTTTTTCCCGAAGCGCCGTGATCACCGGCACCACCCCGAGTGTATGAACCCATTCATTGAATGCGCAAACGGCATCAGAAATCATGTCCGCAATCTGCCGGGCGGCTTTTTCCCGTTCTTTCAAATTGGCTTCCACGATGCCTTCCAGGTCGTCAATATCATACAGGAAAACGGATTCAAGGGACGCGGCTTCCGGATCAATATCGCGCGGCACGGCAATATCAACAAGCAGCAGCGGGCGCCCGTTCCGTTTCTTTTCAATGGGTTTCAGCCTGTCTGCTGTAAGAATGTACCCTTTTGCCGAAGTGGAGGTAATCGCGATATCCGCGTCCAAAAGCGCCGTTTCCAAAGATGCCAGCCCGAGTGCCTCGCCATCGAAGCGTGCGGCAAGAAGCCCGGCTTTTTCCGGCGTCCGGTTGATGACGGTAATCCGGGTGGCACCGCTGCCGTGAATGTTTTCCGCAGCCAGTTCGCCCATCTTGCCGGCGCCGATGATGACCACTTTTTTATCAGCCATGTCGCCGAAAATTTTCTTTGCAAGCTCCACAGCCGCATAACTGACCGAAACAGCATTGGAAGCAATTTCCGTTTCCGTATGGGCCTTTTTCGCTAGTGTAACCGCATCTTTGAACAGGCGGTTAAAAATGGTGCCGGTTGAACCGGATGCTTGGGCCAGCAGAAAACTGTCCCTCACCTGCCCGAGAATTTGCGTTTCGCCGAGCACCATCGAGTCAAGCCCGCAAATCACTTTAAACAAATGCGCGATGGCTTCGTTGTCTTCATAAATAAACAGATAGGGGGCAAATGCTTCCTTATCTATTCCGAACCATTCTGACAGAAAATCTTTAATATAATAACGCCCGGTGTGTGCCTGGTCGGCAACCGCATAAATTTCCGTACGATTGCATGTAGACACGATGACATTTTCCAAAATGCTCTTTTTCTTTTGCAGCGCCGCCATCGCATCCGCGAGGTCCGCCTCATCAAACGACAGCTGTTCGCGGATTTCAACCGGCGCAGATTTATAATTTAATCCGACAGTAAGTATTCTCATTGTTGCCCTCCGGCACCCCCATTTTATCTTGCCAAATGCATAGGATTGAATGTTGATCTATGTTAAGATGAATAGAAGAAAAAAGCTCGTTTTTCTCTTTTGGAATAATACCATTCCTACCTGTAAAATAGCAGAAACAGGCGATGGTTTCAAGCATCTAGATTGAAGGAAAGAAGTGTGTCCCATTGAAAAGCCGCAAAATTTTTTCCGCGATTATCCTGATCGGGTTCGGGCTGTATTTTTATTTGCAGCGTTTTGACCTCACCGGCATGAAGGACTACTTTACATGGCCGACGCTGTTGATCATTGTCGGGCTCGCTTTTTTAGGCGAAGGCTACTGGGGCCGGGACGGGGAATCGATTTTGCCGGGGGTCATTCTCGTCGGGTTCGGCCTCCACTTCCACCTTGCCGGCAAAATCGCAATTTGGCCGGATAATATCGGGGTCTTTGTTCTCATTATTGCCATCGGCTTTTTGCTCCGTTCGCAAAAAACCGGGGACGGCACGTTTTACGGGCTGTTGTTTCTCGTGCTATCCATATTGCTCCTGTTTTCCGATAAAGTAATGGGATGGTTCGGCCTTGTCGAAAACAATGTTTCTTCCCTGATCAATTTCTGGCCGGCCGTGCTTGTCGTAATCGGCGTCTACCTGCTGTTTGCGAAAAGAAGGGGGCGGAAATAACACCCGCCCGTGCAGTCCGGCATGAAAAGCCAAGTACCCAAACAGCCCCGCGCGCCCAAAAAAACAACCAGGCGCTCATTACCGGCATTTTCCGGGGCCGGACCGCTAAAAAATACGATTTTAGATCCGGATCCTGCAGAAAAGCCCGGTGCCCGCATGCTGGCCCCGGGCTTTATTCACTTAATTCTTTCCATCAGGGAAGCCCACACTTTGTCCTTTCCCTCTCCTGTTTCAGATGAAAATAAAATGATTTCGTCTTCTTTTTCCAGATTCAGCGTTTCTTTTGCTGTTTTCAAATGAGATGCCCATTTGCCTTTCGGGATTTTGTCAGCTTTTGTGGCAACGACGATACACGGGATTTTATAGTACTTTAAAAAATTGTACATCAAACAGTCATCGTTTGTCGGCGGATGCCGGACATCGACAATGAGCACGACCGTCTTCAGCTGTTTTCTTGACGTCATGTACGTCTCAATCATCCGGCCCCATTTTTCCCGTTCTTTTTTCGACACCTTCGCAAACCCGTAGCCGGGAACGTCGACAAAGTATAATTTGTTTTCGATTTTGTAAAAGTTCAGCGTCTGGGTTTTCCCCGGCTTGGAAGAGGTTCTGGCAAGGGCTTTGCGGTTGATCATTTTATTGATAAAGGAAGACTTTCCGACGTTTGAACGGCCGGCAAGTGCTATTTCCGGCAAATGCCCTTCCGGATATTGCTCCTGCCGCACCGCGCTGATGACCAGTTCTGCCTCCGTTACTTTCATTTCTCCTCACCTGCAATGGCAATTTCAATGACTTCATCCATATGCGTGACCGGGTAAAAATGGAGATCCCCGCGCACGCTTTCCGGAATGTCATCCAAATCTCTCTCATTTTCTTTCGGAATAATAATTTTCTTCAGTCCCGCTCTATGTGCGCCGAGCGACTTTTCCTTCAATCCGCCGATCGGGAGTACTCTGCCGCGCAGGGTGATTTCGCCTGTCATCCCGACTTCCTTATGCACGGCATGCTTCGTCAGTGCGGAAATCAGGGCGGTCGCAATCGTGATCCCGGCAGAAGGGCCATCCTTCGGCACAGCGCCTTCCGGAACGTGGATATGAATATCATACTTTTCATGGAAATCCGGCGCAAGCCCGAGTGCTTCCGCTTTGGAGCGGACAAAGCTGAAGGCGGTCTGGGCGGACTCTTTCATCACATCCCCAAGTTTTCCGGTCAGGACCAGCTTTCCTTTCCCCGGCGAAAGCGACACTTCGATCTGAAGTGTATCGCCGCCGACAGTCGTGTAGGCAAGCCCGGTCGCCACGCCAACCTGGTCTTCCATTTCGGCCTGCCCGTAATGGAAAAGCGGCTTTCCCAGAAAGTCAACGATATTTTTTGCTGAGACCGTGACCCGTTTTCTTTTCCCGGATACAATGATCTTCGCCGTTTTCCTGCAAACTTCGGCCAATCTCCGTTCCAGTCCGCGCACGCCTGCTTCGCGCGTATAGCGGCGCACGATCAGGCGGAGAGCCTCCGCATCCATCCTCAGCTGATTGCGGGCAAGCCCGTTTTCTTTTATTTGCTTAGGGAGCAGATGGGACTTGGCAATTTCAATTTTTTCCAATTCCGTATAACCGGAGATCGAAATGATTTCCATCCGGTCGCGCAAAGGGCCGGGAACTGCAGACAGATCGTTGGCCGTTGCAATGAACATCACTTTCGACAAATCATACGGCTCTTCAATAAAATGGTCGCTGAACGCATGGTTCTGTTCCGGATCAAGCACCTCAAGCATCGCTGCTGAGGGGTCGCCGCGAAAGTCGCTGGCCATTTTATCGATTTCATCGAGCAAAAAAACCGGATTTATCGTGCCGGCTTTTTTCATGCCCTGGATGATCCGCCCCGGCATTGCGCCGACATATGTTCTGCGGTGGCCGCGGATTTCCGATTCGTCCCTCACGCCGCCGAGCGAAACGCGGACAAATTTTCTGCCCAAAGATTTTGCAATTGACCGTGCCAGGCTCGTTTTCCCGACACCCGGAGGCCCGGCAAGGCAAAGGATCGGCCCCTTGATCGACCGGGTCAGCTGCTGCACCGCCAGGTATTCAAGGACGCGCTCCTTCACTTTTTCAAGGCCGTAGTGGTCTTCGTTCAAAATCTTTTCCGCTTTTGCGACGTTGAGGTCATCTTCTGTAGCGTTCGACCACGGGAGCGTGATCAGCCAGTCCAAATAATTGCGGATCACCGCGCTTTCAGACGAAGCGGCCGGAATTTTTTCATACCGGTCCAATTCTTTGAACGCGGTATTGGCCACATGCTCGGGCATGCCGGCATTCAGAATTTTTTCGCGCAGCTCATGCACTTCCGCCGTTTTGCCTTCTTTATCCCCGAGTTCTTTCTGGATGGCTTTCATTTGTTCCCGCAAATAATATTCTTTTTGCGTCCGCTCCATCGACTTTTTCACTTGCTGGCTGATTTCTTTTTCAAGCTGCAAAATTTCCTGTTCATTTTTGATCAGCCCGATCAGCTTTCGAATTCTTTCTTTTATGTCAATCGTTTCGAGAATGTCCTGCTTTTGCGGAAGGCGGAGCGGCAAATGGGATGCGATAATATCGGCCGCCTTGCCCCCGTCTTCCATATCGGAGACCGCCTGGAAGGTTTCACCCGAAATTTTTTTCGACTGGCTGATGTACTGATTGAAAAATTCGAGCATCGTGCGCATCAACGCTTCCGTTTCTGCATCCGGCAGAAACCGTTCATCAAATGTTTCGACTTCGACGGAATAGAAGGTGCCTTCATCTTCAAAAGATACAATTTTTGCGCGCCGCACGCCTTCCACGAGCACGCGGATGGTCCCGTTCTGCAGTTTCATCATCTGGTTCACTTTTGTGAGCGTTCCGGTTTGGTATAAATCTTCCTGTTTTGGTTCTTCGATGGAAACGTCTTTTTGTGTCGTCATGAAAACTTCGCTGCCATGCATCATGGCGTTTTCAAGGGCCTGTACAGAGTAGTCCCGGCCGACGTCCAAGTGCAAAACCATCGATGGATACACAAGAATCCCCCGTAAAGGAAGCAAAGGAACTGTGTATGCGGATTGTGTTGTCATCTCAGCACCCCTATCTTGATACGTCTTTTAGGGCTATCCATTAACCCCCTATGAGCGCATTGTCGTTAAAATGTTTCTTTAATGCGATATCCAGGACTTCTTCCAGCTGCCGGGCCGAAACGATCGCAATGCCGGTGATTTCCTTGAACGAGGCCTGCATGTTTTCGGCAGGAATGATCACCGTTTTGGCGCCTGCCTGTTTTGCTGCTTTTATTTTGGCATACACGCCGCCGACCGGTTTGACCTTGCCGTGCAGGCTGATTTCCCCTGTCATGGCTACTGTCTGGTCAACAGGAATTTTATAAATGGCGGAATAAATGCCGCATGCCATCGCAATCCCGGCGGAAGGGCCGTCAACCGGAATCCCGCCCGGAAAATTGACGTGGAGGTCATACTGGTCAGCGGGCACACCCATCGTCCGTAAAACGGTAATAACGTTTTCGGCGGACCCTCTCGCCATGCTTTTTCGGCGGACCGATTTCCCTTCGCCGCCGATGCTCTCTTCGTCCACAATCCCGGTAATGTTGACGCTGCCCTTTTCTTTTGCCGGAATGGCCGCCACTTCAATTTCAAGAAGCATCCCTGTGTTCGGCCCGGTTACGGCAAGCCCGTTGACAAGGCCGGCCGCCGGCTGTTCAGGGGCCCTTTTCTCATAGCGTGGTGACAACTGGCTGGCTGTTGCCACCCATTCCAGGTCCTCCTCCCGGATAAAATCCTGCCCTTCCTGGATCGCAAGCCCTGCAGCAATTTGTACCATATTGACCGCTTCCCTGCCATTTTGGGTATATTGCGCCAAAATGTCCAGGCCGTTTTCGCTGATTGCCATATGGATTTTATCAGCTGCCTTTTTTGCAACCTGTTTGATTTCGCTGCGGTCAAGTTCGCGAAAAAACACTTCCATGCAGCGCGAACGGATGGCCGCCGGAATTTCGTTCGGCGTTCTGGTCGTTGCGCCGATCAGCCGGAAATCGGCAGGTAGCCCGTTTTGGAAAATATCATGGATATGATGCGGAATTTCCCGGTTTTCAGGATTGTAATACGCACTTTCCAAAAAAACTTTCCTGTCTTCCAGTACTTTCAATAATTTATTCATTTGAACCGGGTGCAATTCCCCGATTTCATCAATAAACAGGACGCCGCCGTGGGCAGAGGTGACCGCACCCTGCTTCGGCTGCGGGATGCCGGCCTG
Organism: Weizmannia sp. CD-2023; assembly: GCF_036225245.1. Taxonomy (NCBI): domain Bacteria; kingdom Bacillati; phylum Bacillota; class Bacilli; order Caryophanales; family Bacillaceae; genus Heyndrickxia; species Weizmannia sp. CD-2023. The sequence continues at coordinate 36,826 of NZ_JARTJQ010000082.1, read as the reverse complement.
CCCCATGGCGCCCGCCCCCTGGTAGATCGGGTCGTGAACGGAACCGATTAAAGGATCGGCAATGCCCCTCTCATCAAAGCGGGCTGTTGTGGCATCCAGTTCAACAAAAACAGCGTCGTGTTGAAAAGGGGATTTCGGATTTTTTTTGGCTTCCTCAAGCACAAGCCGGGCCGCTGCCGTTTTGCCGACACCGGGCGGCCCGTAAATGATACAGTGCTGCGGGTTTGGGCCGCAAAGTGCCGCCCGCAGTGCTTTCATGCCGTCTTCCTGGCCCACAATATCCGCGAATGCTTGCGGGCGGACGCGTTCCGAAAGCGGCACAGATAAAGAAATTTCCCGTAGTTTCCGCAACTGTTCCATTTCCTTTTTTGATTCCCGGTCTATCGTTATTTTTTGTGTTTTTTGGCTTTTTAACAAGTTCCAAAAGTAGAGCCCGATAATGACCCCGAAAAATAGCTGGATCAATAAGGCAATCCCCGTCCAATTCATCCTGTTCCCTCCAAGCATTTCAGTTGCAGCTTGACCATGCCGCTTTCTTATTTACCTAGTATCTCCGGCTGCCGGAGGGAATAAACGGGGATTTCTGAAAACCGGGAACGGCTGGGCGGAAGAAAAAAGGGCAAGCACACCGCTCGCCCATTGCTTCTTTATTCTGCTTCGCCTTTCATTTTGCCGGTGCTGTGCCAATACCGAAATTTAACGTTGCTGCCTTAGACCAGTTCCTGTTCAAAAAAGAATATTCACACCGGATTGCCGGCGGGCAGCCCGGCTCCGCTTCTTTATGCCGATTTTGTCTGATCGCTGCCTTCAATGACTGTGCCATCTTTCAGCACGAGCCTCGGGAATTCTTTGTCCAGGACGGATTCTTTTGTAACAATACATTTTTCAATATCTTCCCGGGATGGCAAGTCGAACATGACATCGAGCATAATGCCTTCAATAATGGAACGCAAGCCGCGTGCACCCGTTTTTCTTTCGATCGCTTTTTTCGCGATTTCCTTCAGCGCATCCTGTTCGAATTCCAATTCTACATGGTCGAGTTCCAACATTTTTTTGTACTGCTTGACCAGCGCATTTTTCGGTTCGGTCAAAATCTTAATCAATGCTTCTTCATCCAATTGTTCCAAAGTGGCAATAACCGGAAGACGGCCGATGAATTCTGGAATCAGCCCGAAAGAAAGCAAATCTTCCGGCAGTACGTGCTTCAGGAGCGATTGTTCATCGAGTTCGTCATTTTTTAAATCGGTGCCGAAACCGATCACTTTTTTGCCGAGGCGGCGTTTAATGATCTGGTCGATGCCGTCAAACGCACCGCCGCAAATAAACAGAATATTGGTTGTGTCAATCTGGATAAATTCCTGGTGCGGATGTTTGCGCCCTCCTTGAGGCGGAACGCTCGCAACCGTGCCTTCCAGAATTTTCAGGAGCGCCTGCTGCACGCCTTCGCCGGAAACATCGCGTGTAATCGAAGGGTTTTCCGATTTACGGGCAATTTTATCAATCTCATCAATGTAGATGATGCCTTTTTCCGCTTTTTCCACATCATAATCAGCTGCTTGAATCAGCTTTAACAAAATATTTTCGACGTCTTCCCCGACATAACCGGCTTCCGTCAACGATGTGGCATCGGCAATCGCAAACGGCACATTTAAAATACGTGCCAGCGTTTGCGCAAGCAGCGTTTTCCCGCTCCCTGTCGGCCCGATTAAGCAAATATTGCTTTTTGCCAGTTCGACTTCATCGATTTTGCTGTTGGAATTAATCCGTTTATAATGGTTATATACGGCAACCGCAAGCGATTTTTTCGCCTGTTCCTGGCCGATCACGTATTCCGCAAGAATTTCACGGATTTCATGCGGCTTCGGAATGTCTTTGAATTCCACTTCTTCTTCTGTGCCAAATTCTTCTTCAACAATTTCCGTGCACAATTCAATACATTCATCACATATATACACACCCGGACCAGCGACCAATTTTCGCACCTGGTCCTGCGATTTTCCGCAGAAAGAACATTTTAACTGCTGTTTTTCATCGCTGAATTTGAACATTCCATTCACCCCTTATATTGTACTTCTTCCATTCCATTGGCAGTTCCCGAAATAACAGGGACCCTTCATGACTCCCGCTTACCATTATACAAACCCCTTTTGCTGTGATTTGTATATGGATTGTATCACAAAACGATGACGGCAGGAAATAAACTGCTTATACCATTCTCCATGCATATGTAAAATTCCTGTCTACTCCAGATTTTCCCAAAAACCAGACGAATATGCTTCTCCATCCTGAAAAATTGCACCGGCTAAGTTTCTGGTGCGCTTATCTTACAGTATGGGCTTCTATGTATTTTTTGGCACAGCCCGCAGGTTAGAAAACAAGACACGAGCCAGTGCCGTGCCTTGTATTTCTATTTATATTATGCAACAGTTTTGCTGTTTTGCACAAGAAAATCGATCGCTTTGCGCGCTTTCAGATCGGCTTTAATGCCGTCCGTAGAACCGAGCACCCGCCTGATATCGTCAACGGACATGCCGTACATTTCGGACATGCGCTTCAGTTCTTCATCCACTTCTTCATCGGATACTTCAAGGTTTTCCGCATTGGCAATCGCTTCAAGCGTCAGATTAAAGCGGACGCGTTTTTCCGCATCTTCTTTCATCTGATTGCGGAGCGCTTCTTCATTCTGGCCGGAGAACTGATAGTAAAGTTCGAGGTTCAGCCCCTGGGCACTCAAGTTTTGTTCGAATTCTTGCAGCATGCGGTTTAATTCCGTATTGATCATCGCTTCTGGAATGTCCATTTCTGCATTTTCCGCAGCTTTTTCGACCACTGCATCTTCAACCGCGTGTTTTGCTGCATGTTCTTTCGATTCTTTTAAATCTTTTTGGATTTTTTCTTTTAATGCATCCAGCGTTTCCACTTCGTCATCCGCATCCTGCGCGAATTCATCGTCCAGTTCAGGCAGGTGTTTCGCTTTGATTTCATGGACTTTCACCTTGAAAGTAGCTTTTTTGCCTGCAAGTTCACTAGCGTGGTATTCTTCTGGGAAAGTGACTTCGATTTCTTTTTCATCGCCGGTTTTTACGCCTGCTAATTGTTCTTCAAAACCTGGGATGAAGTTGCCCGAACCAAGTTCAAGCGAATAGTTTTCCGCAGATCCGCCTTCAAACGCTTCGCCGTCAACGAATCCTTCGAAGTCGATGACAACCGTGTCGCCCATTTCCGCTTCGCCGTCTTCTTTGATCACGAGTTCGGCAAGGCGTTCCTGCAATTTCTTCAATTCTTCTTCCACGTCTTCGTCCGTTACTTCTGTATCCGGTTTTTCGACTTCAAGGCCTTTGTATTCGCCAAGTTTCACTTCCGGTTTCACGGTAACAGTCGCTTTAAAGATTAACGGTTTGCCTTTTTCCATTTGTTCGACATCAATATTCGGCGTATCGACCGGTTCAATACCGGTTTCTTCGATCGCTTTTTCGTATTCGCCAGGCACGATCATATCCAGTGCATCCTGGTAAAGAGATTCCACACCGAAACGTTTTTCAAATAAAGGACGCGGGATTTTGCCCTTCCGGAAACCCGGGACATTGATTTGTTTCACTACTTTTTTGAAGGCTTTATCCAGACTTTTATCAACCGTTTCAGCATCTACTTCAACTGTCAGGATCCCCTGGTTTCCTTCAGTTTTTTCCCATTTTGCTGACATACCTTTCCCTCCAACAATCTATAAATAATAATGTAATAATAGGAAATAGACCGGGTCTGTTTCCTGATTCCCTTGTCTATTGCTTTTTTCAAATACGGATTGAAAAAAGACAGTTTACAACCATTTAATTATAACATAGCTTTTTTGTCTTTCAATGATGAGCCTACAGATTCGGCAAAGAAATTTCCTCAAGGCTTTCGAGATAGCGGACGGCCTCAAGTAAGGTATCCGGCTCCACCGAATAGTACATCGCGATTTTATCAAAATACGCTTCCTGCCCGAAAAGCTTCAGGCCCATGCTGTAGTAGGCAGCCGTCCACAGCGCGGGATCTTCCGGCTCCAGTTCAAACGGGTACAGCAGGAAAAAATGCCGGTCCAAAACCGTTTTAATCTGAGCAAAAAGGGTCGGATTTTTTTGTTCGACATCCCTTGAAAGCCGTGTAATCAAAAGATTGTACAGCTGCGTTTCAAAAATCGGCAAAAGATGCGCGGGATTTACGGCGCCAGCCTTGCCGAGTTTTTGCATCTCGAATTCATCCGTGATCCCCTGTTCTTTTAAAACGTTCAGCAAAAGGGTCTGGATAAACGGATGTTTGTCCGGATCCCGGATATATGCCCGGATTTCATCGAGATACGGCCGGATATTTTCATGCACAAGATGCGAAACCCGCAAGATTTGTTCTTCCTGGTCCCCGGTTTCAAAAAGCTTGCGGTCCGTATGCTCGGGCTCCCGTTCCGGTTTCGGCATCTGCATCCGCTTTTCACTGAAAGCGAGCAGTTTTTCATAATGGTCCAGCTTGTCCGGCGGGGCTTCTTTTTCTTCCAGCAGAGCGCGCAAGGTACTGCTGATTTCTTCATGTTCACCGAGCTGGACAAGAATCATGAGAAACAGATCGAGGATTTCGAAGTAGTCGCCGGTTCCTTCACGAAGCATTTGTCTGCCTTGTTCTTTCGCTCCTTCATAATCGCCGGCTTCATAGAGCGCAATCATGTAGGCGGTCCCGATTTCCCCATCGTCATGGTCAAGCCGGCGTGCCTGGCGAAGCAGCGCGGCAGCTTCTTTATATTCTTTTTGGCTGATGGATTCGAGTCCCCGCTCCAAGAGGCGTTCTTTCAGACGGGGGAACGGCACCACATTGCTTTTTCCGTTTTTCATTGTCCATTCCGCCTTTTTTTAGATCGTCACTAGTGTAGCATGAACCGGTTTTTTTGCAAAGGGTTTATACTGCCAGGGGGCTTTCCATTATGAAAAAAGCCAAACACAGAAAGCCATAAAGCTTCCGTGTCCGGCTTGCTTATTTCTTGTCCGGCCTGATATGATGGATGTCCTCTTCCTCAGCCATTTCCGTGCCGTAAGCAAGGCGTTGATTTTGCCTTTTTGCCGCTTTTTCAGCGCTTGGGGCATCATGATGCAAAAACCTGTGCACGAGCACTTCCGCAGCCGAAATTAGGCAGGCGGCAATGATGCTGCCCCATGCAATTTGCAAATAATTGTCAAGCACCACGTTCCCGAAAATCCAGACACTGGCATAAACAAGCAAAAAATCAACAACGGTTGCTTTCCAATTCCCAATGCGTGGCAAAAGGAGCACATCCCCGACAACATAAGACACGATTGTGACAAGCAGGCTGAACGATAAAATATCTGTGATCGTCGCATCGAAAAAGAGGTCAAGCGCAACCGCAAAAGCGACAATGCACGTGATAAATTTTGCCAGTAAAACCATTGCATTCCGCATTTCAATTCCTCCCTTAAACAGGCAGTTTTACTTATAGTTTGTCCAAATGAAAAAGGATTGAAACATGATGTGATGATTTAAAAGAAGAAAAAAGGGGTAATGAATAACAAGTCTACACATGATGGAGGGATTCGATGAAAAGGTCAATGATGAATCTGATTTCAGGCACTTTGCTTTCCGCCGGGGGAGCCGTGCTGGTCATGGCCGCTTGCAATAAACGGCAAAAAGATTCGGCAGAAACTTGGGAAGATACGGATATGAGAAACAGCAAAAAAATCGACCAAATGGAAAGTGTGGATGCGGACAAAGTACCGGAAGAAAAAGGGCTCACACAGCTGGACTCCACATACCGTTCCGAATGGATCGCAAACGGATTTCCGCAAACCCATAAAGAAATGAAAGAACTGGAAAAAGAAGGGCAAAAATCATAACTGCTCTTTCCGCCATTTTACACAAAAGGCCGGGCAACAAGGGAAAATCCCTGCTGCCCGGCCTTTTTGCGGTTATACGCTACGTCTCAGGAGGGATTCGATCAAAGTAGGAAAATTGCAGGGATAAAAAAGGGATACTGCCACAGTGTTCTAATCTGCGTTAGCATCCCTTAGCTGTCCAAAACCCTTTCATATCAAGGGTTTATCTTCAAAATGCGCTACGTCCCAGGAGGGATTCGAACCCCCGACCTGCGGCTTAGAAGGCCGATGCTCTATCCTGCTGAGCTACTGGGACACTTTAAAATGGTTTGTTGTCAAATATTTTCCATTTCAATCAAAAATCACTTGAAAACAAACCTTATAAGGTTTGTTACGAACATATTTCATTTTAATCAGCAGGCGGGCAAATGTCAATCATGAATTTGAAAAAAACACGATTTTTTCCTGCAACGGGCGGGTACAGCAGCAGGCAGCGGTTTCCGCAACCGGATTGGCCCGGCTTCGTACCCGCCTTGCTCTGCAGCCGGAGTTCCCGGCGTCATAACGAGAATTCCTGGCGTAAATCCTCAAGTTCGCGGTGCTTGTCCGTATAAAATGAAACACGGATCGTATTTCCGTTTTTCTCCACAACCGCATACGTCCGTTCCGTCCTGCCCCTTGGCATCAAAAGGCTGCCGGGATTCAGGAAGAGAGTATTTTCAATCAGCTCGGCACCGAGAATATGGGAGTGCCCGAAAAAAACAAAATCCGCCCCCACTTCTTTTGCTTTATAAGACAAATTCAACAGGGTCATTTTTACATTATAATGGTGGCCGTGGGTGACAAATATTTTGCTGTCCCCAATTTCTTTCGTGATATCAAGCGGAAATTTCCGCTCATAATCGCAATTGCCGCGCACGGTTAAAAAGTCCCGGATGGCCTCCTCGTCCGCTCGCAACTCCGAATCGCCGCAATGGATCATCGCGTCCATTTCCCCGCCGTACCGCCGTTTAAGCTCGATCAGCTCTTCCGTAAGTCCGTGGCTGTCACTTGCAATCAGCAGTTTCATTTTTTGCCTTCCTCCCCTAAAATCGAATACAGTGCATCCGAAAGTTTTGCCAGTGCATGGGCACGGTGGCTGATTTTATTTTTTTCTTCGGCAGAAAGCTGGGCAAGCGTTTTGCCGGACGGAAGCATAAAAATGGGATCGTACCCGAATCCGTTCTCTCCGATCCTTTCCCGCGTGATCCTTCCCTGAAGCGTCCCGGACACCGTAAATGTTTCTTTTCCAGGGCGGGCAACCGCAAGTGCACAATAAAAAGAAGCTGTACGTTTTTCATCCGGTACCCCTTCAAGCTCGGAAAGCACCTTATCGATGTTTGCCTCATCATTTTTCTCTTTCCCTGCATAGCGTGCAGAATAAACCCCCGGCCTGCCGCCAAGCGCATCGATCATAAGCCCCGAATCATCGGCAATTGCCATCATGCCGTATGCATTGGCCGCCGCTTCCGCTTTTAAAATCGCATTTTCTTCAAACGTTTTCCCCGTTTCCTCTACGTCCGGTGCGCCTTCCATATCCAAAAACGTTTTCACCTCGAGCTCGAACCGGGAAAATAAAGCTGCAAATTCTTTTGCTTTACCTTTGTTTTTTGTTGCAATCAAAACAGCCGCCAATTTTCTCCCCCTTTTAAAGGAAATGTATTATGTATGCACGATACAAATAAGAGGTAGTCTGGCTACCCCTTTTGTCCCATATTCTATAGTATAACAAAAAAACCACGCTAAAAACTACCCGTGTTGACTTTTTCCGGCCTTGTCACCGGTTCTGAAACCGATTTTCCGTCTTCTGTAACAAGCTTTGTACTGCCGTCCACTTCGACTGCAACGCTTTTAATCCCTTTTTGCTCGGTCAGCGTCAGGACGAGCGGATCGAGCACTTCGTTTGAGATCATCTTTTTATCGAGGCTCCCTAAAATTTCTTTATTAAAATCAACCGTCACTTTCCCGTTTGCCACTTCCGGCTGTTTCTTCAGTTTGACATCGTCCATGAATCCGGACACAAGATGGGAACCCGGGGAAGGACCTTTAACCAGTTCTTCAACCGCTGCTGCGACATCGTCCTTGTTACTGTCCGCAACGCGCTTCGTTACCGGCACATAATAGCTTTGCTCCCCTGTTTCCGCCAAATAATAAACGGTGACCGGATGGGTATTTGTAATATCGGCAACATACTTTGTATCCGTATTGATGCCTGCCTCCCTTGTCAAACCATCCGGGCTTACGGGTGTCCCCGCAACCGGCATCGCCTTCAGTTTTTTGCCATTCATTTTAAGCGAGACCTTTTGAATGGAGTCGTACTGGGTCAGCGTCCATGTGACCGATTCCAATATTTTTTGTTCATCGTGCGCTTGATAGTCTTTGAAATCCCCCGAAAAGTCGACCGTCGCCAAACCGTCTTTCACATCTACCGACAACTGCGTATTCGCGGGAAGGACCGCGCGGAAGCCGTTCGGCAGCAAATTGGAAACCGGGCCGTCCTGCACGAGGTATTCCAGTGCCTGTTTTGCAATGCTTTTGCTTTCGGGCAAGGCGATCGTTTGTGGAACGACATAACCGTATTTATCAATCAAATACAGCTCTGTTAGCACCTGCCCTTTCTTTGCTTTTGCGGTTTGTTTCGCTCCGTCTTTTACAGAAACACTTTGATGTGGATCAATTTTTTCCGGCTGCTTCTCAGGTAGCAGGCTGCAACCCGAGATCCAGATGCTGCATGCCGCAAACGCCAGGGCAAGTTTGCCGGCTGCCTTTGCTTTTTTTACCATCCCTTTCCCCTCCCGAAGACTGTTTGTACTACTATGTATACTGGCATTCCGAAAAATTAGACCGGACATGCAAAAATTTCGGGGCAGAATAAAAACGGCACGCTTTTCCATAATAAAAATACAGCTGAACAGGAGGGATTGATTTGGACCAGACACTGGGCGTTCATGAAACGCTTGATATGCACGAAATATTAATGTTTAAAAACATCTGCTTAACAAAATCCGCAACCATGTCGGCCATTGCACAGGATCCGGCTTTAAAAGAACTGCTCGGGCAGAATGCAAAGCAGGCGAAGCAGGATATCGAACAACTCATGTCGCTTTTGGGGAGGGAAGAAAAATGAACGGCTTTCTCCAAAACATCATCGGGATGGGGGACATGTCAGACAGCATCATTGCATCTGACTTGCTCATTTCAACAAAGTCCGGTGTGAAGATGCTCGCGTTTGCGGTAACCGAGGCGGCAACAGCGGAAGCCAGAGCCGCTCTTTCCGCACAGCTTCTGGCGGCCATTGACATGCATGATAAGATCATGGACTTTATGATTGAAAAGGGTTACTATCACCCTTATCATATAGAGGACCAGTTGCATGTCGACATGCAGGCAGCCCGGACCGCCTTACAAATCCCCCTTCCCGATTAAACGGCGTACCCACTGCTTTACTTTACGTCAGTTTAAAGCGCAGCCGGCCTTCTCCCTCTTATCTGCTGGCTTTCGCTTTACACATTTGAAGAGGACAGGCACGAAAAACCCGGCCTGCTTTTAAAAAAAGCAGCGCCGGGCTTTTTTTACGGCTTGAGGACCACTTTTATGCAATTGTCCGTTCTTGTATCAAACACTTCGTATCCTTTTTCAGCCTGGTCAAGCGGCAATACATGCGTCACGATGTCGCTGAGTGTGACTTTTTCCTGCGCCACAAGGTCATACAGAAACGGCATATAATGAATGACCGGCGCCTGTCCCGTGCGAAGGCTGACATTGCGCTGGAAAATATCGCCGAGCGGAAATGCGTTGTAACGGCCGCCGTAAACACCTGTTACCTGGATGGTGCCGCCTTTTCTCACCGCCTGTGACGCGATGACAAGCGCACTCATCGCCCCGCCCTGGAGTTTCAGCCCGGATGTCAAATATTCCATCGGTGTCATTTTTCCGTCCATGCCAACTGCATCAATGACAACATCCGCACCGCCTTTAGTGAGTTCTTTCAAATATTCGCCGGTATTGTCGTGCTGTTCAAAGTTGACGGTTTCCACTTTGTTATACTTCTTGGCATGCTGCAACCGGTAATCCAGATAATCAACGGCAATGACACGTTTCGCCCCTTTCAGCCATGCAAATTTTTGCGCAAGCAGGCCGACCGGTCCACAGCCGAGCACGACAACCGTGTCACCGTCTTTTACACCCGCATTGTCCACCGACCAGAACGCAGTGGAAGCGGCATCTGAAAGCAACACGAGTTCTTCATCTTTGACTTCGCTGTTTTCCGGAATTTTAAACGGTGTAAAATTCGCATACGGGACGCGTAAATATTCCGCCTGGCCCCCCGGATAGCCGCCTGTCAGATGGGAATATCCAAAATAGCCGCCCATCTCGCCGTTCGCATTCGCATTGTCACACTGGCTTTCCAGATGGTGTGTGCAATACCAGCATTCCCCGCAGGCGACAGTGAACGGTATAATCACCCTATCCCCTTTTTTGACTTTCGTGACATCCGGTCCGGTTTCTTCGACAATCCCGAGCGGCTCATGCCCGATGATATAGTCTTCCGGAAAATTCGGTATCATGCCGTGGATGAGATGCAAATCGGAGCCGCAAATGGCCGATGACGTAATTTTCACAATAATATCATCTTTTTTCTCTATTTTCGGTTCCGGCACATCTTTTACTCTGACATCTTTGATTCCCTGGAAAGTGACTGCTTTCATGTTTTCCTCCTATTCGTCCGCATCAATCTGCGCCATCATGCCCATGCGCGATGTATTGCCGGGAAACAGGTTCAGTTTGCCGATCATCAACGCCATGTCAGCGGATTTCATATCCAGTTTGTACTGGTCATCTACGTTATACGGGTGGAGCCAGCCTTTTTGCATCATGAAATTTGAAACCTCTTCATGAAGGGAAAGGCCCTCTGCAAGCTGTTTCTGGAATGCGGCCCTCACCGCAGGCGTTCTTGATTCCGTAATGGCTGCCGCTGCATTCCGGATCCCGGTTTTAATACTCATCAAAAATTCAAGTGCAACCGCTGAATCCGCCATTTCTGGCATGCCTTCCGCGTTTTCGATTTCCAAGTAATCATGAATCATTGCAGCATCCCTCCCGGATTCAGCTTGTATAAAGCTTTCATTTCTTGAATGGCTGCTTCTGCCTGCTGCACATCTTTTTCCATCAATGCCTTCAAATCCTGGTCGAATACCAGGCCGGACATCATTTTCGATTTTAATAAACAAATGGTTTTGAAATTGAGCATTTCATGGAGCTCCCTTGTTTCGTGGTAAGCCAAACCATTGTTTTCCATATATCCACCTCCGTTTTTCAAAAGCTATTGTGCCTATTCACAGCCGTTTCTATGCGGGCTTGGATGAAGGCAAAACAAAAAAACCACCCAATCAGGAGAGCGTCTCCCCCAATTGAATGGTTTCCACACCAGTAATATCCTGTTCAAGCCAGTCTGATGCAAGTGCGGCAAATATTTTGCTCGAGCCGGTAGTGTAAAAGCGGTGCTTCTGCCGCGTGTCTTCCATATTAAAAAGGTCATGGAAGTAAAGAAGCGTGCTCACTTCTCGCGCGGTTTCCTCCCCGGAACTGATGACCGAAACGCCCGCGCCCATCACGTTTTGGATAATCGGCCCGAGGAGCGGATAATGGGTACATCCGAGAATGACGGTGTCAATGCCGCAATTTTGGATTGGATACAAAGTTTCGGCAACAATTTTTTTGGCAATCGGACTGTTGTACTGGCCGCTTTCCACAAGCGGGACAAATTTCGGGCAGGCAAGCGCCGTAATCTTGACTTTTTTATTGATGCTTTTTAACGCCCGTTCATACGCCTGGCTTTTAATCGTGCCGATCGTGCCGAGCACGCCGATCCGGAAATTTTTTGTATGTTTTAAAGCGGCCCGCGCGCCGGGATAAATGACGCCGAGCACCGGAATCTTCAGCTCTTCTCTGACTTCGTCCAAAATCACTGCCGTAGCCGTATTGCAGGCGATGACCAGCATTTTTATTTGTTTGTCCATCAGAAATCGGATCATCTGCCAAGTGAATTTTTTGACTTCTTCCACCGGCCGCGGTCCATACGGGCATCGTGCTGTATCGCCCACATAATAAATGGTCTCATTCGGAAGCTGGCGCATCATTTCCTTTGCGACGGTCAGGCCGCCAACCCCCGAATCAATCACGCCAATTGGTGCATTCAAACTTCTCGCCTCATTCTGTCTTCATTTCCTGATGCAATTGCAGTAAGTTGCTTTTTAATTTGACCAGTTCATCCGGTGAAAAATGGCTCAATACGCCTTGCAAGTAAGCTTGCCGTTTTCGGATCACTTCGCCGATTAATACCCGTCCCTTTTCCAGTAAATGGATGCGGACGACCCGCCTGTCATGCGGATCTTTTACGCGCCTGACGAGTTCATTTTTTTCCATCCGGTCAATCAGGTCTGTCGTTGTACTGAAAGCCAGGTACATTCGGTTCGACAGTTCCCCGATCGTCATATCGCCTTCCTCAAAAAGCCATTGAAGCGCCAGAAACTGTGGCGGCGTGATTTTATAATCGCTTAATAATTCACGGCCCTTTTGCTTGACAATGCCGGATATGTAACGCAAATCTTTTTCAATTTGTGCTACAACTTCCGGATCATGTATGTATGGTTGCTGTTCCATGTCCAAAGCGGCCCCTCTCTCAAAAATACGGTGATGACTGTTTTACTATAAGCTATTTTGACCCTTTTCACCCGAAATTTCAAGACAGATTTTTACATAGTTTCGTTCCATTGCTTTCCAAGTAAAGCTGTGGAAGGAAAAGCGGCCCGGTATAGGGTTGTGAAAACACTGTCCGGGTAAAATTTGCATATTGAACAAGCTTCCGGTCCGCTATTTTTTGAAAAAGAAAACGGCCCGGTGCGGTTTCAAACCATATGGCGCTGTTGCGAACGACATTTATGTGGGTGTAGACTTGCATAAGCAACACCGTTTCAAACCATATGGCGCTGTTGCGAACGTGCACCGGGTGCGGGATGCAGGGGGATTTTTTGCCCGGCATTTCCCAACCGGATTTCTATATGCGTGAAAAAACGTGCAAGAGAAATTCGGTCGGGTAGGCCGTCACTCAGTTACGAGATTCGTGATAACGGCACGGCCGCGGTAAATTTTTACCACTGCTGCAGCGCGCCCTTTTGTTGCCGCCTGCTCGATTTCTTTCCCGCTATGTTGAGTCACAAAAAATTTATCAAGATGATAATCAATATACACTTTTTGCTCATCGTCTTCCCACTCGTAAGCCTTCCCTTTTAAATATATTCCGCCCCGCGGCTTTTCGGCGGATACACTTTTCACATGGCAAATGCCCTTTTCATCTTTTTTAAGCAGGGCATACACGGTCAGTTCCCCGCCTTTATGGCCCGCAAAATACTCGATGGCACTGCGGTCCAGACGGCTGGCCGGTACCGTTTCCGCTTCAAGATTCACCTGTATATAATCGCCCCTGAAGGCATCCGTCGGGTCCACCGGTTCCATTTGCAGTTTGACCGGTTCCCCCACCGCAACCGTATATAACGGCAAAACAATCATCCCGAGTAAAATGGCAATCGGAACAAACGCAGCAAGCCCTCTTTTCACCAGATCATGCATGGCCGTTTCCCCCTTCTTTCCGCTGCTTTTCAAAATAAAAGCCAAAACCGATAAAAATTAGGCCGCCAATGATGAAAACAATGGATTTCGGCAAAAAGTCGTAGGAAAAGTCAAGGTAAAAACGCAGCACAAAAATGCAGAGAATGAAGATATTGGTAAGGCTGCCGGTTTTGATAAAATACAGGACAAGCAGAAAGTACACAACTGAAAATGCTAAATTGAAGTGGCTGCCAAAAACCGTACCTTCCCAAACAGACGAAAAAGTAAGCAGGATGCCCATCAAACCGTGAAGTAAATGGCCTTCCAGCCGCATCACTTCTCTGTACGCTTCCTGAACCGGCAATCGCAGCATCACGAAGCCGGCAACAAAGAGAAGCAGAAAGGCAGCCAAATGTCCGTATGCGGGAAAGAATGCACTGAGTTTAAACAGAAATACGGACAGCACGGCAATCGAAAGCGCGTTTACGAAAAACAGAAGCAGGCGGGAAGCAACCGTTTTTTCATTTATCCAGTAAAGTAATCCTGCTAAAAGTGCGGTAATGAGAACAGCGAAGTACCCGATGCCGGTATTTTCAGCATCCAAATACAAAAGGAAAAGCACTGTGGCAAAAATGGAGAGCCATTTGTCTTTCAGCACATAGGCCATTGGCAGCGATCCAATCCCCCACCATAAAAATGCCTGGCCGAATGAGCCGCCAAGGTTAAAAATTTGCCCGGTGAGAAAAATGCCCGCCCCGAAAAACAGGACACCAAGAAAGTACAAGCCGCGTGCTGTTTTCGGATGGCTGTTCTCCAGTTTGATAGCCGCTCCGTTCACGCCTGCAATCGCAGCAAGGATGATGAGAAATTTGACCGTTTTGCCAAGATAGACCCAATTGCTGGCAATAAAGCTGAAAATGCCCGCCCCAAGCAAAAGGGCCCCGACCATGACAAGAATGCGGACAAGGCTCACCCCCCGGGAAACCTCATACTGTGCAAGCATCTCGTCTTTTTGCGTATGCGTAATGGTCCCTTCTTCTTCAAAAAAAGCAAGCTCGCTTTTCATCCATGCATAGTTTTTTCTGCCAATCTTTCTTTTCATTTTGACTCCCCCTCATTTTGAAAAAAGCGCATACAGAACAAGCAAGACATGGATGATAAATAAAAATAGAATGCACAGTGACGCTTTGTATGACACTCCTTTCCTTGAGAGTAGCCAGATAAGCCACATCACGACAGGCAAAATGGAAAAACCGGCCCACTTATTTATAAATCCGTCCGGCCGTAAATATCCGTTAAAATGGAACGGAATGATCGCCGGTGCAAATGCAAACCCGATCAGGGATACAAGCGCGGCAACCAGTATCAAAATAAGCAAAAATGCCGGATCCGTCACTTTGAGAAAAAACCGCATAAACTCACATCCTTTCATGCTATTGTACTGTATTTTGGCGAATGTTCATATCATTTTTCCAGGCGGGAAAAGCCGGAAACAAAATGCCGGCAAAATATCATTCGCCCGTATGTTAAATTGCGATGCTTGCAGCTATAAATTTATTAATCTACATAAAACGTGCCAAAATCAATGACGTTCAGGACAGACATTGCTTCTGGCAACGTATAAAGAAGTAGTAATGTTTAGTTCAACTATATATCCTGAAAATATGTGCCGGCTGGCTTTCATTCTTCTGCTTGTGGCGCATCCATTGCGGTATGGGCGTCTATTTGCAAATTGGGCACAGCGGCGTTTGATTTTAGCCCAAATCGTCCGGCATCTTTGGAGAAATCTTCACACTGTCTCATTGAGGCGGGCTTGTAAAAAAGATAACATCCGGAAACCTGTAAAAACATCATTTGTTTCTCCATCCTCGTGATTTCCTTATACGGTATCCAGCGTTTAAACGGCCCGCCTTTTTAACATGATCCATTTTCGATCGGAACTTCATTCAAACGTCCATTGAAAACGATTCCGCTACGTGCACTTGTGGTCATTTTACTAAAACCGCCGGCAGATTTCCAGGTTCATCTAAAAATATGCAATCAATGTAAAAAACGGAATCAGAAAGGGTAAACGCTTTGTCCAAAAATCATCCCGTTTCTATCCCTTCTTTAAACCACAAAATCGACTGCAACATTGCAGCCGATTTTGTTTCAAAGCTTTAATTCCCCCATGCGGAGTAATTCAACAACAGCTTGCGAGCGCCCCTTGACTCCCAATTTCTGCATGGCGTTGGAAATATGATTTCGAACTGTTTTTTCGCTGATAAACAATTCGCTCGCGATTTCTTTTGTTGTCTTGTCTTGTACTAACAGCTCGAATACTTCTTTTTCTCTTTTTGTCAGCAGCGGTTTATGTGTGAAATCGTTGTCCTTCAACTATGATAACCCTCCTTGCCTTCGCCAGCTCTAAACCGCGGGGATGGGTATTTTGGTTGTCACGATATCTTATGTTCTTGCGCGGCCGGGAGTGACTTGACGAGGCAAGGAACAGCACAAATCCGAAAAAAAGGGCGGATGCCGGAACCCTTTCTGTATGAAAGGCAAACGAAACATTATCCGGCATTGTAAACTGGCAGATATAGATTCTATTTATGTCCTGGCCGGAGATGGCAAAACAGGCAAACAAGTGTTGTAAAAGCAATAAAATATACCAAGTATTGCCGCTCTTTTCTCCGCTAAAAAACAGTCCTCAACGTAAACACTTAAGCTTATTTTTTATGGCGGGTTACTTTCATTCAGTTGACGGATGAGACGGCGGCTTGCGGGTCGGCGAACCTCGCTCTTTCTTCCGCAGTCCACGGTATTCCTTTTCCGGTTGTGACCGAGATCTGCACCATTGTCCCGCGCCCGGTAAAACAGATTTCATTCGCTTCATTTTTCGCCATGTAGTGCAAGTCGACGGACGAGTTGCCGATTTTTGAGACTTTTACATAAATGCGGAGTTTGTCATTGAAAAAAACCTGTTGTAAAAAATCACACTGCAAATCCGCCACGACCGGGATGGAGCCGGTGCCTTTTTTTGCCCAGTCGCCCATAAACCCGAGTTGCTGGAGAAATTCAATCCGCGCTTGTTCAAAATAAATAAACGGAACCGTATTGTTCATGTGACCAAACATATCGGTTTCAGAAAAACGGACCGTGACCGGGAGATAATAGGAAAATCCTTCTTCCCAGGCGTTCCAGTCATCAATATAAGAGATGTGCTTTTTCAATGGGATACCTCCTTTTAATGAGTGAACAACCATTCATTTTTTATTTGAAAAGAAGTGCCACATCTACTGTTTCCGCTTTGATGTGGCACTTTTGGCATTAGTCAACCGTATGGTCACTGCCAAAGAATTTTTTAAACATATAGATGGTTGTTTCACGGTTTAATGCTGCGATGGATGTTGTCAGCGGGATACCTTTCGGGCAGGCTTGTACACAGTTTTGCGAGTTGCCGCAATTGGCAAGACCGCCGTCACCCATGATCGCTTCAAGTCGTTCATCGCGGTTCATATGGCCGGTCGGGTGCGCATTAAATAACCGTACTTGCGAAAGCGGCGCTGGCCCGATAAAGTTTGAACGGCTGTTGACATTCGGGCAGGCTTCCAAACATACGCCGCAAGTCATGCATTTTGCCAGTTCATAAGCCCACTGCCTTTTTTTCTCCGGCATGCGCGGCCCTTCCCCTAAGTCGTAAGTGCCGTCAATCGGAATCCAAGCTTTCACTTTTTTCAGCGAGTCAAACATGCGGCCGCGGTCAATTTGCAAATCTCTGACAACCGGGAATGTCCGCATTGGGGCAAGGCGGATCGGCTGCTGCAGTTTGTCCACAAGCGCTGAACAAGCCTGGCGTGGTTTGCCGTTAATCACCATGGAACAGGCACCGCAAACTTCTTCCAAACAGTTCATTTCCCAAACAACAGGTGTTGTTTTTTCCCCTTTGGCATTGACCGGATTCCGGCGGATTTCCATCAGGGCCGAAATGACATTCATATTCGGCCGGTACGGAACTTCAAACGTTTCGTCATATGGTTCTGATTCCGGATTATCCTGGCGTTGTATGATAAATGTAACGGTTTTTTGTTCACCCATCCTTATTCTCCTCTTTCCTTATGAAATCACCCGGGCAAAAGCCGGAAAAAATCCGTTTTTGCCCGATCCGAATCAGTGCTTCTTCGTGTAGTCGCGTACGCGCGGTTTGATCAGCGATACATCTACATCTTCATAGCTGAAGACCGGTTCATTGTTCACAGGGTCATAATTTGCCATCGTCGTTTTCAGCCATTCTTCGTCGTTGCGGTCCGGAAAATCAGGTTTATAGTGGGCACCGCGGCTTTCATTGCGGTTCAGAGCGCCGATCGTGATGACGCGCGCCAGCTGCAGCATGTTATACAGCTGCCGTGTAAACGAAGCCGCCTGGTTGCTCCATTTCGATGTATCTACAACATTAATATTTTTCCATCTTTCCATTAATTCCTGAATCTTTTCGTCCGTTTTCTTCAGACGGTCATTGTAACGGACAACCGTCACATTGTCTGTCATCCATTCGCCCAGTTCTTTATGCAGCACATAGGCATTTTCGGTTCCGTCAAGCGACAAAATATCGTTCCATTTTTTCTCCTGTTCTTGGACAGCACGTTCAAAGACGGTTGACGGCAGTGCATCCGTGCTCTTTTCAAGCCCGTCGATGTAGTTGACAGCTTCAGGGCCGGCTACCATCCCGCCGTAAATGGCAGAAAGCAGGGAGTTTGCCCCTAAGCGGTTCGCGCCGTGCATCGAGTAGTCGCATTCGCCTGCTGCGAACAGCCCCGGAATGCTCGTATGCTGTTTATAGTCCACCCATAATCCGCCCATGGAATAGTGGACGGCCGGGAACACTTTCATCGGCACTTTATGCGGGTCATCGCCGACGAATTTTTCATAGATTTCAATAATCCCGCCCAGTTTTACGTCCAGTTCATGCGGGTCTTTGTGCGACAAATCGAGATAAACCATGTTCTCGCCGTTAATGCCGAGTTTCAAGTCCACGCAGACATGGAAAATTTCACGGGTTGCAATGTCGCGCGGCACGAGGTTCCCGTATGCCGGATATTTTTCTTCCAGGAAATACCACGGTTTGCCGTCTTTGTACGTCCAGATGCGCCCGCCTTCCCCACGTGCGGATTCACTCATCAGCCGCAGTTTGTCATCGCCCGGGATGGCAGTCGGGTGAATTTGGATAAATTCGCCGTTCGCATACGTTGCGCCTTGCTGGTATACAATGGAAGCCGCCGAGCCGGTATTGATCATCGAGTTGGTTGATTTCCCGAAAATAATGCCAAGGCCGCCCGATGCCATAATGACGGCATCCGCAGGAAAAGCTTTGATTTCCATTGTTGTCAGGTTTTGCGAAACGATGCCGCGGCAAATGCCTTCATCGTCTTTGATAATGCCAAGAAATTCCCAGCCTTCGTATTTCGTGACAAGCCCGTTCACTTCATGGCGCCTTACCTGTTCATCCAATGCGTATAAAAGCTGCTGACCGGTTGTTGCGCCTGCAAATGCTGTCCGGTGGTGCTGGGTGCCGCCGAAACGCCTGAAGTCCAAAAGCCCTTCCGGCGTGCGGTTGAACATGACGCCCATCCGGTCAAACAGGTGGATAATCCCCGGCGCCGCTTCGCACATCGCTTTTACCGGCGGCTGGTTGGCAAGGAAGTCGCCCCCGTATACCGTATCGTCAAAGTGGATCCATGGCGAATCCCCTTCCCCTTTTGTATTGACAGCGCCGTTAATGCCGCCCTGTGCGCAAACAGAGTGCGACCTTTTTACCGGCACTAGCGAAAACAGATCAACCTGCCGGCCTGCTTCTGCAATTTTTACAGTCGCCATCAAACCGGCAAGCCCTCCGCCGACAACAATGATTTTGCCATTAGCCAACTTGATTCACTCCCTCTTCATACTTGATGCCTCTTACAAACCAGTAAACTGCTATTTTTCGAATCTTTTCATTATGCAAATGCTAATAAAGCCCTGACGCCGACAACAGAAAGCAGCACAAAGACCACAACCATCACATATGTGGAAATTTGCTGTGACCGGCGTGACTGTGTAATGCCCCAGCTGACCAGGAACGACCAGAGACCGTTGGCAAAGTGGAAAACGGCAGCCACTGTCCCAATTATGTACCAGGCGAGCATCCAACGATTTGCTAATAGATTTGCCATCAGATCAAAGTTCAATTCCTTGCCAAACGCCATTTGAATGCGTGTTTCATAGATGTGAAATACGAGAAAGATCAGGACCAACACACCGCTGATTCTTTGCAAAAGGTACATCCAGTTCCGGAAGTAGCCCATCGTGCCGACATTGCTCGATGCCGTAAACGAAATATATAAGCCGTAAATTGCATGGAACAAAAGCGGCAAATAAATGAACACTACTTCCACAAAAAGCAGAAACGGCAGGTTTTCCATAAAACCGGCTGCTTTATTGAAGGCAGCAGCACCGTTTACCGCATAGTGGTTCACGGTCAAGTGGATGACTAAAAATAAGCCGATGGGTATAACACCCAGCAAAGAATGCAGTTTGCGGTTATAAAACTCTCGATTTCCAGCCACATTGTATCCCCCTTTGTAGTGTGAATTTATGCAAAGAAGACAAATTTTGCATTGCTTCCTCCCGCATAAATATTTTATAACAATTATGTGACAGTTTTATTGTACTCCCGACAAATGGGCGCGTCAAGGAAACGCATTCACGAATTTGCGCTGAAAATACCGTTTATTTGTCATATTTGTCAGTCTTTCTCCCATTTTTTAAAATTTTTTCAGTATAGCTCTTTTGCCATATGCTTTTGCATAAAAAAGGAATTTTTATCCAAGGCTTGTCTTTTTTCATCGGATTTTACCGCAACCGGCATAATTTCCCCATGTGACGCGGAAGCCGGCGAAAAAAAGTTCCCATTATTTTTGTGTACACTCAAAAAATGCTTTTAAGTCCGGTTTTATTTTGTATATAATATAGCATATAGAAAGAGGGGAATTGCGTGAAATCTTCTGGCGGAAATGAACAAACCGTTGCGGAACAGCTAATGGTGCCCGCATTCGGATATGAGCTGTTGCGTAATATATTAATTCCGGATATACTCGGCAAGGAAACACCGGATATTCTATACTGGGCCGGAAAACATTTGGCAAGAAAATTCCAGCTGCTTACCTATGAAGAAATGGTTTCTTTTTTCAAAGAAGCCGGCTGGGGAACGTTATCGATCAAAAAAGAAGAGAAATATCATATCGAATTTGAGTTATCCGGGCCGATGATTGAACGGCAGCTGGATATGGGCGCAGGTCAAGAGCCGACATTCAAGCTTGAAGCCGGTTTTTTAGCCGAGCAGTACCAGATGCAGAAAAAACTGATCACGGAAGCTGTTGAGGAAGTTGCAAAAAAAGCAAAAAAAGTCCGGATCACCGTGCAGTGGGATGCGAAAGACCCGGCCGGGGAATCAATATGAAAAAGCAGGGGCTCCCCTGCTTTTTCATATTTTCATATATTTTGCTCCACTGCATCCAGTTCAAATGCTTCGTGCAGGCACCGGGCGGCCCGGACCATTTCTTTTGCATCGACAACGGTGGACACTTTGATTTCGGACGTGCTGATCATTTTAATGGCAATGCCGTGGTCTGCCAGCACCTGGAACATTTTTGCCGCAACGCCCGGGTTGGAAACCATGCCCGAACCGATGATGGACACTTTTGCGAGGCCGGTTTCCGTTTCAAAATGGTCAATGCTGAGGGCTTCTTTCCCGGCTTCCAAAAGATCGGCCGTTTCTTTCAGATCTTTATCTTTTATCGAAAAAGATAAATACGTTTTATGGTCCGCTGTCTGGTTCTGGATAATGATATCGACATCAATATGGTGTTCCGCCAGTGTCGTAAAAATATCCGGCAAATTGCGGAAGCCGTTTTCCAGTCCGAAAATGGTCACCCTTGTAATGCCATCTTCAAATGCAACGCCGCGGACAATTAAGTTTTTTTCCACCGAAACTTCCTCCTCTATTAACGTGCCTTCCTCCCTTTCAAGGCTCGAACAAACGATCAGCGGCACAGCCGCATTTTTGGCAAACTCCACTGCCCTTGCATGCAAAACGCCCGCCCCGAGACTCGCCAGTTCAAGCATCTCATCATAGGATACAGCCTTAAGCTTCCGGGCATTCGGAATATAGCGCGGGTCGGACGTAAACACGCCGGTTACATCCGTGTAGATCAGGCAGCGGTCCGCATGAAGCGCTGCTGCAAGCGCCACTGCCGTTGTATCTGAGCCGCCCCTACCGAGTGTCGCAATTTCGCCTTCTGGGGTGATGCCCTGAAACCCGGCGACGATTACAATTTGCCCGGCTGCCAGACGGGATTTGATTTTTTCAGTCCGGATTTCCGTGATCCGGGCGTTTCCGTGCACGGGTTCCGTTATAATGCCGGCCTGCCATCCGGTATAAGAAACGGCATCGTAGCCTTGATCGATCAGTGCCATGGCGACAAGCGAAATCGTCACCTGTTCGCCGGTTGAAAGCAGCATATCCATTTCGCGTTTTGCAGGATACGCAGAAAGTTCATTTGCAAGCCCGACAAGCTGGTCCGTTGTTTTGCCCATCGCGGAAACAACGACGACAACATCATGGCCCTTTTCCTTTTCTTCAATAATCCGGTTGACCGTATTCCGGATCCTTTCCACATTTCCAACCGAAGTTCCCCCGAATTTCTGAACAATGATTCCCAATAACTCCGCCACCTTCTGCAGTTTATAAGTAAAATGAGGCTGTCAGAGTGAAAGCAAAGCAACTTGGCGCCCATTTAAAAAAAGCAATGAGAACGGATATCTCATCGCTTTTGCATACGCGGGTACGCAGTCATTCCTGTGAGATAGCGCTCCAAGACATTTCATCCTGACAGTTCCGGACTTTTTCAGTACAGAACCAGCAAAAACGGCATTGAGACCATTTTCACTTCGGCAAAACTTCCTTTCAGAAACGATCCCGGAAGCCCAATCTTCTCCCGTTCCTTACTCTTAAGTTTTGCGCCTCTATCATGTAACGGCTTTGCCGGACGCCGGGATGACCGCTCCCGAAAGTCTGAAACAAAGCTTGCCATATGAAATTATCATGATTATACCATATACAGAAAAACCCTGCCAGGTTATTCTTGTAATTTTTTGATTAATGCTTCGGATACGGGACGCGGGATGCCCGCTTCCACAAATTCTTCCAGCTTTGCTTGTTTCATTTTCTTCAAGGAGCCAAAGTGGCGAAGCAGTTGTTTTTTCCGTTTCGGCCCGATGCCCGGAATATCGTCAAGCGCCGATTGAAAAGCGGATTTTCCGCGCAATTCCCTGTGGAAGGTAATCGCAAACCGGTGCACTTCATCTTGGATGCGCTGAAGCAGGTAAAATTCCTGGCTGTTCCGCCCGAGCGGCACAACTTCCAGCGGGTTGCCGAACAAAAGCTGCGATGTATTGTGCTTCTCATCCTTTGCCAGGCCGCCGATCGGGATCTCAAGCCCGAGCTCATTTTCAAGCACATCCCTTGCCGCGTCAATTTGCCCTTTTCCGCCGTCAATAATGATGAGATCCGGAAGCGGCAAGTTTTCCCTTAGGGCACGGATGTAACGGCGGCGGATCACTTCGCGCATCGATTCATAATCATCCGGTCCTTCCACTGTTTTGATTTTATATTTGCGGTATTCTTTTTTTGCCGGCTTACCGTCCACAAACACGACCATCGCCGAAACCGGGTTTGTCCCCTGGATATTCGAATTATCGAACGCTTCAATCCGGTGCGGCGTGTAGATGCCGAGCTTTTCGCCAAGATTTTCAACGGCTTTGATCGTTCGTTCCTCGTCCCGTTCAATCAACGCGAATTTTTCCTTCAATGCAATCTTTGCGTTCTTCTCGGCCATTAACACGAGTTCCCGTTTCTGGCCTTTTTTCGGCTGGAGCACTTTGATTTCGAGCAGTTGTTCCGCCAGTTCCCGGTCTGCTTTTTCCGTAATCAGCACTTCTTTCGGCTTAATATGTTCCGGTTTGGCGTAAAACTGCCCCAAATAGCTCAAAAATTCCTCCTCCGGCTCATCGTAAGACGGAAATAGCGAGACATCCCGTTCGATCAGCTTTCCTTGGCGCATGAAAAAGACCTGGACGCACATCCAGCCTTTATCCACTGCGTAGCCGAAAATGTCGCGGTCCGTAAAATCCGTCATTGTAATTTTCTGTTTTTCCATCGTCATTTCAATATTGGCGATCTGGTCACGGTATTCTTTTGCCCGCTCAAATTCAAGCTTTTCTGCAGCCTCATGCATTTTTTCTTCCAGTTCTTTTTTGATTTCCGTGTAACCCCCGTTCAAAAAGCGGGTAATTTGATCGGTGATCTCTTTGTATGTTTCTTCTTTCACCTCATTGACGCACGGCGCAAGACACTGGCCCAAATGGTAATAAAGGCAGACGCGGTCCGGCATATTGGTGCATTTCCGCAAAGGATACAACCGGTCCAGCAGCTTTTTTGTTTCATTGGCCGCCTGCACGTTTGGATACGGGCCGAAATATTTGCCTTTATCTTTTTTCACTTTCCGGGTGGTGATCAGACGCGGGTGGCGTTCATGGGTCAGCTTAATATACGGGTATGTTTTATCATCTTTCAGCATGATGTTGTATTTCGGGTCATGCTTTTTGATTAAATTAATTTCAAGAATAAGGGCTTCAATATTGGAAGAAGTGACAATATACTCAAAGTCTTCGATCTCGCTGACAAGCCGCTGCGTTTTTGCGTCATGCGAACCGGAAAAGTAAGAGCGGACACGGTTTTTTAAAATTTTGGCCTTCCCGACATAAATGATGGTCCCCTGTCTGTCTTTCATTAAATAGCAGCCGGGTTGGGCGGGCAGGAGGGCAAGTTTATTGCGGATCGTCTCGTTCAATTTCTCTTCACCTCAAAATCCTGCGTTCTGTAAAAAACCCGGACCACAGCCGGCCCGGATTTTAAAATGCATTTGCGCACGGCTTGAAGCCGCGCATTTATTGTATTATAAATGTTTGTTCACTAATTCTTGCAAAGCTTCTTTCGGCTGGTAACCGATCACTTTGTCGACCGGTTTGCCATCTTTCATGAGAACAAGGGTCGGAATGCTCATGACGCCGAATTTGCTGGTCGTTTCCTGATTCTCATCCACGTCTACTTTGACGATTTTCACCTTGTCGCCCATTTCAGCATCAATTTCTTCAAGTACCGGTGCAATCATTTTGCACGGACCACACCATGTTGCCCAAAAATCCGTTAATACCAAACCTTGGCTGACTTCCTGCTCGAAAGTCGCGTCGGTAGCATGTGTAATTGCCATATTGAAAGAACCCTCCTAAATCAAACTATTACTGCTTGGGATAAGTATATCATCCTTTATCATATGTTGCGAACAATTTGTCCGGTCCGGAAAAAGCAGTAATGATTTTATTATTTTATACCCTTTTTTCACGAATATCCAACAGAAAACAGGCCCGGAACGAATTTTTTTCGTCCGGGCCCGGGATTACGCCGATGTGACTTTTAGTTTTTTGATTTCCTCTGTGAGAAGCGGGACCACTTCGAACAGGTCGCCGACGATGCCGTAATCCGCCACGTTGAAGATGTTCGCTTCCGGGTCTTTGTTAATGGCCACAATCACTTTTGAGTTGGACATGCCGGCCAAATGCTGGATGGCGCCGGAAATACCGCATGCGATATACAAATCCGGTGTAACCACTTTGCCCGTCTGCCCGATTTGCAGGGAATAATCGCAGTAGCCGGCGTCACATGCGCCGCGCGAAGCCCCAACCGCGCCGCCGAGCACATCGGCAAGCTCTTTCAGCGGTTTGAAGCCGTCCGCGCTTTTCACGCCGCGGCCGCCTGAAACGATGACTTTCGCTTCCGAAAGGTCAACCCCTTCACTTACTTTCCGGACCACTTCTTTGATGATCGTGCGTAAATCTTTAATTTCCGCTTCGACGGTTTCAATGTCCCCTGTCCGCGATTCGTCTTTTTCAAGCGGGCTGATGTTGTTCGGCCGAATGGTCGCAAAGATGACCCCGTCTGTTACGATCTTTTTCTCAAACGCCTTGCCGGAGTAAATCGGGCGGGTAAAGACGACATGTTCCCCGGCTGATTCCACTGCGGTTGCGTCCGAAATCAGGCCGGCATCCAATTTAGCCGCTACTTTCGGGGCCAGGTCTTTGCCAAGCGCCGTATGGCCGATTAAGATGCCATCCGGCTTTTCAGATTCGACAATCGCAAGCAATGCTTGGGAAAAACCGTCTGAAGAATAGCTTTTCAGCTTCTCGTCTTCCACCACGGCAACACGGTCAGCACCGTATTGAATCATGTCTTTCCCCAAATCTTTCACAGCGTCCCCGATCAAAACGCCGACCACTTCCCCGCCTTCTGCTACCGTTTTTCCGGCGGCAATGGTTTCATATGATACATTGCGGAGCGATCCGTCACGGACTTCCCCCACTACTAATACTTTTCGACTCATGCTGATCCCCTCCATTTCCGGTTTCTTCGCTTAAATCACTTTTGCTTCGGTATGCAATAATTGGACAAGTTCTTTTACTTGGTCGGCAATTTCGCCTTCAAGCACTTTTCCTGCTTCTTTTTTCGGTGGCAGGTAAACCTCGATCGTTTTGGTTTTCGGCTCCACGTCTTCTTCTTCAAGGTCAAGGTCATCCAGTTCCAGCTCTTCAAGCGGTTTTTTCTTCGCTTTCATGATCCCCGGGAGCGAAGGATAACGCGGCTCATTTAAGCCCTGCTGCGCTGTGACGAGCAGCGGAAGGGTCGTTTCAATGATTTCGGAATCCCCTTCGACATCTCTTGTGACCGTCGCTTTGTCGCCATCAATTTCCAGATTGGTGATCGTCGTGACATACGGGATACCGAGCAACTCCGCCACCCGCGGGCCGACTTGTCCGGAAGCGTTGTCAATGGCGACATTCCCGCCGATAATGAGATCCGGTTCCTGCTCTTTTAAATAAGCGGCGAGCACTTTTGCCGTTGTGACCTGGTCGCTTGCTTCCACATCGTCTTCAATATTAATGAGGACTGCTTTATCCGCACCCATCGCAAGTGCCGTCCGCAATTGCTTTTCGGCTTCTTCATTGCCGACTGTGACAACTGTGACTTCGCCGCCCTGGGCATCGCGTACCTGGATGGCCTCTTCAACGGCGTATTCATCGTACGGGTTGATGATATATTCTGCCCCGTCATCCTGGATGCGGCCGTTTGCAATCGCAATCTTTTCTTCTGTGTCAAAAGTCCGTTTTAATAATACGAAGATATTCATGCCGTTCCCTCCCTAAATCGTTAAAAAATAAAATCTTTTAAGCGCATACAAATCAAAAAATGTTAGGCCCCTGTAAAACGCGGTTCCCTTTTTTCAATAAAAGCTTTGATGCCTTCCTCTGCATCTTTTGAGCCGAACAGCTCAAGAAAACGTGCGGATTCCTGCTCCAAGCCTTTTTCGTAATCGTTTGTTTTTGAATAATTGACGAGTTCAATAGAGGCTTTCAGGGCCAGCGGGCTTTTCTTTGCAATTTTTTCAGCCAGCGCCTTTGCTTTCGGGAGCAATTCCTCTTCCTTATAAGCATGGTTTGCAAGCCCCTGCTGCACGGCCTCCGTTCCGGTCAGCGGTTCGCTTGTCCACAGCATTTCAAACGCTTTGCCGCGTCCGACATACCTTGGCAGCCGCTGCGTTCCGGCAAAACCCGGCACGAGTCCGAGGCTCAGTTCCGGGAGGCCGAGTTTTGCATTTTCTGTGACAAGACGGATATGGCACGCCATCGCAAGTTCGAGCCCGCCGCCAAGTGCCGCGCCGTGGATTGCGGCGATGACCGGTTTCGGGAACGCTTCCACTTTTTCGAATAATTCCTGACCGGAAACCGCAAGCGCATCGGAGCCGCCCGATTCCCTTAATTGGACAAATTCTTTAATATCCGCTCCTGCCGAAAAAAATCTTCCTTTCCCGTAAAGGAGTACGACCCTGATTTCAGGATCGTTTTCAAGCTGGCTAAACGCTTGCGCAAGTTCTTTTAAAAGGGCCTGCGCAAGCGCGTTGGCAGGCGGCCTGTTCATTTCAATGCAGGCGACCGCATTTTCCCGTTTGATCGTAATAAATTCCATCCCGTCTCAAACCCCCTTGTGAAAGCTGCGGCATTAAACCGCCGTTTTTTTGCCGCAGCCGTTAATGATCAATTGGTGGACGGGAGCAGCCAGTGAAACGAGGTCGTATTTTTCTTTATTCATCACCCATGTCGTTACCGTTTCATCGACTGTCCCGAAAATCATCTGCCGGACGAGCCGGACGTCAAGCCCGGAATCGAATTCACCTTTTTCCATGCCTTCGCGGATGATTTGGTCAACGAGCGTCAAATATTCTTTCAGCACGCTGTTGATTTTAAGCCGCAGATCTAAATTGGTCTGCCGCAGTTCCAGCTGGGTCACGACCGCCAAATGGTGATCGGCGGCAAGGACTTTGAAGTGGTTTTCGATCATCTTGAGCAACTTTTCGGAAGGGGAAAGGTCCCCTGCAATATATTCGGAAACCTTTTCGATAAACAGCTGCATCTTTTCTTCAAACAAAGAAATCAGGATATCTTCTTTGTTTTTAAAATACAAATAAATCGTGCCGTCCGCTACGCCCGCCTGTTTTGCAATTTTTGAAACCTGTGCCTGATGATAGCCGTGTTGTGCGATAACCACCACTGCTGCATCAATAATTTGTTTGTACTTTGGCCTGTTTTTCCTCACGGGCTATCACCTTTCAATCTCATGATCTGTCAATTTGGCCGACCGGTTTGGAACGGTCGGAAAATGAATGACCATTCATTCATATTTTCATATTATACAGGAATGCAGCATTTGTCAAGTCCTGTTTATAAAAAAATTTCCTTACCCGATCTTCTCTCCTCCATTTTCCATCTTTTCTTTTTCTTCTGCAACCAATGAGCGCCGCAAAATTTTCCCAACGGCCGTTTTCGGCAGTTCATCCCGGAATTCGTAAATGCGCGGGACTTTATATGCCGCCAGATATTGGCGTGCAAACCGGTCCAGTTCTTCTTCCGTTACTGTCATATTGTCTTTCAGCACAATATAGGCTTTGACGGTTTCCCCGCGGTACGGGTGTGGCACGCCGGCAACCACGGCTTCCTGAACGGCAGGGTGCTCATACAGCACTTCTTCGACTTCACGCGGATAAATATTATAGCCGCCTGCAATAATGATGTCTTTTTTCCGGTCGACAATATAAAAATAACCTTCTTCATCCATATAAGCCAAATCCCCCGTAAATAGCCACCCGTCTTTTAGCACTTCCTTCGTTTCTTCCGGGCGGTTCCAGTAACCTTTCATCACTTGCGGCCCTTTTACCGCCAGCTCGCCGACTTCACCGGGCGGTAACTGCCTGCCGTCTTCGAGCGAGCGGATTTCGCAGTCCGTATCCGGCCATGGCACGCCGATACTGCCTTTGACGCGTTTTCCCCATACAAAATTGGCATGGGTGACAGGAGAAGATTCACTGAGGCCATACCCTTCCACAAGCTTGCCGCCGGTCACCCCTTCAAATTTCTGCTGAACTTCTACCGGCAGCGGGGCAGAACCGCTGATGCATGCTTCAATCGATGACAAATCATATTCCTTAATTTTCGGGTGGTTTAAAAGCCCGATATAAATGGTTGGCGCACCCGGAAACAAAGTTGGCCGCTGTTTTTCAATCGTCTTCAGCAGTGACTCCGCATCAAAGCGCGGAATTAAAATCATTTTAAAGCCCTGCATCACAGAAAGAATCAGCACGGTCGTCATGCCGTACACATGGAAAAACGGAAGCATGCCGAGCACCACTTCTTCCCCTTTTTTGGCCCTGTACATCCAGGCATCACACATTGTCGCGTTTGCAATCAAATTGAGAT
Organism: Weizmannia sp. CD-2023; assembly: GCF_036225245.1. NCBI lineage: Bacteria > Bacillati > Bacillota > Bacilli > Caryophanales > Bacillaceae > Heyndrickxia > Weizmannia sp. CD-2023. Next base: position 7,391 of record NZ_JARTJQ010000082.1, on the reverse strand, counting down.
GTGTCAGCATGACGCCTTTTGGCACGCCGGTTGTGCCACCGGTGTACTGAAGAATCGCAAGGTCCTCTTCGATATCGAACGGCGTGTCAAGCGGTTCCGGAATTTCTTCCTTCATGATGTTCTTTAGCAAGTGATGGTGCCCGCCGTGCTGAACCCGTACTGTGACGCCCGTTTGCTTTTTCTGCAGAAACGGGTAGATGACGTTTTTGGGAAAAGGCAAATACTCGCTGATGGCGGTTACAATAATATGTTCGAGATCGGTTTTCTCAAATACTTTTGCCACTGTCGGGTACAGGAAATCAACTGTCAGGATGGCCTTCGCGCCGGAGTCTTTCAGCTGATATTCCAGTTCCCTTTCCGTATATAGCGGATTCGTCATGACGGCTATCCCGCCCGTGTAAAGGATGCCGTAAAAACCGATGACGGCCTGCGGGGAATTCGGGAGCAGCACGGCAACCCTATCGCCTTTTTCCACTCCGAGTTTTTTTAAATACCCGGCAAATTTGAGCGCCGCTTCATACACTTCACGGTATGTCATTTCTTTCCCCATAAAATGGAGCGCTTTTTTGTCAGGATACTGTTCAGCTGCTTCGGTTAAAAATGCACAAACCGGTTTTCGCGGATACGTAAGGGAAACGGGTATTTCCGGCGGATACTGGGACAGCCACGGCCTGTCTGTCATTTGCATCAACTCCATTTTGCATTTTTTATTGACTTATTTTATTATAACGAAAATTGAAAGCGTTGACAATTGTTTGCAGCCGAAACAGGAGAAGGATACGCTCCTTCTCCTTGTTACGGGCTAATCTGCAACAAACAAATAAATGACGCCAAGCAATGCAAAAACAGCACAGCAAACAAGCAAAACCTTTGCCAGCTTTTCGAGAAACAAAAGGCCCTCCCCCTTGCCCTTGAAGATTACTTGAATTCTACAATCGTGACGCCGCTGCCGCCTTCGCCCGGTTCCCCAAGGCGGATGTGTTTTACGGCGCGGTGATGTTTCAAAAATTCCTGTACCCCGTTCCGGAGCGCCCCTGTTCCTTTCCCGTGGATGATCGAAACGCGCGGATACCCAGCTAAAAGCGCATCATCAATATATTTTTCAACTTTTAAGAGCGCATCTTCATAACGCTCCCCGCGCAAGTCGAGTTCCAGGCTGACATGGGAATCGCGCCCCCTGACCGTTGCCAGGTGCTTCTCCGGCTGTTTTTGTTGCGGCGGCCGGATATATTCCATGTCGGATTCTTTTACTTTCATTTTCAAAATGCCCATTTGCACGAGCCACTCGCCGCCTGCCGTTTGTTCAAGCAGCGTGCCTTTCTGGTTGAAACTGAGCACTTTGACTTCGTCGCCCGGCTGGTAGACATGCTGTTTCTTTGCCTTTGCCGCCGGTTTGCGGTCCAGTTTCGGCGCCAGTTCCTCCAACTGTTTTCTTGCATCAATCAGTTCATGTTCTTTCACATTGGCTTTGGATTCAAGCTGCATTTTCCGCAAATCGCGGATAATCTCTTCCGCTTTTTCCTTTGCCTCTTCCACCACTTTTGCCGCTTTTTTCTCCGCTTTTCCATACAGCTCATCGCGGCGGGCATAAAACTGTCTCATTTGTTTTTGCAAATCATGGTGCAGCCCCTCGGCATCCTCCAACAGTTTCTGCGCTTCCTGCCGTTCTTTTTCCGCCTCGCGCCTCGCCGATTCGAGCGCGGCAATCATATTTTCGACCTCGTTCGTGTCCGCGCCGATTAATGATTGGGCGTGTGCAATAACGGACGGGGAGAGCCCGAGGCGCCTTGAGATTTCAAACGCATTGCTCCGGCCGGGAACGCCGATTAAAAGCCGGTATGTCGGGCTTAATGTTTCCACATCAAACTCGACGCTTGCATTGACGACACCTTCGCGGTTGTAGGCGTATGCCTTCAGTTCCGGGTAGTGGGTGGTGGCGACAACGCGGGCCCCCCTTTTGTACACTTCGTCCAAAATTGAAATCGCAAGGGCAGCCCCTTCCTGCGGGTCGGTGCCGGCGCCGAGCTCATCAAACAGGACGAGCGACTGATCGTCGACCCGTTTCAGGATTTCAACGATATTTGTCATATGGGAGGAGAAGGTGCTAAGGCTTTGCTCAATCGACTGTTCATCACCGATATCGGCAAATACTTCTTTAAAAACAGCCATTTCCGAACCGTCCAAGGCGGGAATTTGCAGCCCGGCCTGCGCCATGAGCGTGCACAGCCCGATTGTCTTCAGCGTAATCGTTTTTCCGCCTGTATTCGGGCCGGTTATTACAATTGTCGTATAATCCTGCCCGAGCGTAATATCATTCGGCACCACTTTATCAGCCGGAAGCAGCGGATGGCGGGCTTTGAACATACGGATGGCGCCGTGGTTGTTGATCACCGGTTTCGAACCTTTAATGGACCGGCCGTATAAAGCTTTGGCAAACATAAAGTCAAAATCGGCGAGAATTTCGACGATAGTGTTAAGCTCCCCGCCGGCTGCTGCCACTGCGGCGGACAATTCACTTAAAATCCTTTCAATCTCCTGCTGTTCTTTTAAATGCCATTCACGCAGCTGGTTATTCAAGTCCACGACCGATTGCGGCTCAATGAACAAAGTCTGCCCGGAAGAAGACTGGTCATGGACGATTCCCCCGTAATTTGCCCGGTATTCCTGTTTTACCGGGATGACATAGCGATCATTCCGGATCGTAATAATCGCGTCCGACAGCATTTTCGCCGCATTTTTGCCGCGAATATAGCCTTCCAGTTTTTCACGGATGCGCCGTTCCGTGCCGCGCAGCCCGTGGCGGATTTGGCGCAGCGTTTCGCTTGCAGTGTCCAGTATTTCCCCGTTTTCATCCACCGCATTCCGGATGTCATGTTCAAGCGGAGTAAGGACCGCAATTCTGTCCGCCATGCTTGTTAAGGTTAAGATCGGCAGCGCTGTTTCTTCTTCCGCGATTCCTTCAATAAACCGTTTCATCGTACGGCTGACATGGATGGTGCTCGCAATCTGCACCAGTTCCTGCGGGTTCAGCCTGCCGCCGATCGCCGCTCTTTTCAGGTGGCGGCGGATGTCATAAATGCCTGAAAGCGGCACATGCCCTTTTAAACGCAGTACTTGTGCCGCTTCATCCGTCTCTTCCTGCATCCGGACCACTTCTTCGTAGGAAGAGGAGGGGAAAAGGGCCTTAATTTTTTCGGCCCCAAGCGGTGAAGAAGCGTGCGCAAGCAGCAGATTTTTAATTTTATCAAACTCGAGTGTTTTGATGATTTTATGTTGCATCTATTCGTCCTCCATGCATTCCGGATTCCAGCGTTCCGGAAAACTGCCCTCTTTTCATTGCAGAACGGGAATGGGTCAGTGCTGATGTTTCTGTTTTAAAAAATCAAGGAGTTGTTCTTTCGTATACGTATTGACCACATTTTTCCTTTCAATCCAGCCTTTTCTCGCGGTCCCGACACCAAAAGCGATATTGCCCAGTTCCGCGGTTGCGTGTGCATCGGTGTTAATCGCGATTTTCACACCGGCCGCCTGCGCTTCTCGTGCACGGGCCGCGGACAGGTCCAATCGGGCGGGATCGCCGCTTAATTCAAGGATCGTGCCGGTTTCTTTTGCCCATTGGAAGAGCAGGTCCAAATCAACATCGTACCCCTGCCTTTTGCCGATTAATCTTCCGGTCGGATGGGCAATCATGTCCACATGCGGGTTGAATAAAGCGCTGTGCAGCCGTTTCATGATCTGCGCGCGGCTGTTCCCAAAACCCGAATGGATGGAAGCAATGACGAAATCTAGGCCTGACAGCACATCATCATCAAAATCCAAAGTCCCATCCGGCAAAATGTCCATCTCAATGCCGGATAAAATCAGGATATCCGGATATTTCTCATTTAACCGGCGGATTTCATTCATTTGCCTGATCAAACGTTCACGTGAAAGCCCGCCGGCCACTTTTAAATATTTGGAATGGTCCGTGATCGCGATATATTCGTACCCTCTTTTTCTGCATGCATTGACCATGTCTTCAAGCGAATCTTTCCCGTCCGACCAGACAGTGTGCATGTGCAGGTCGCCCTTTATATCATCAAGCTGGACAAAAGGCGTCCCCTTATAGGTTTCCACTTCGCTGCCGTCAGCGCGGATTTCCGGGGGGATGTAAGGCAGCCCATAATGATGATAGAACGAAGCCTCGCTCGGAAAACGGAGCAATTCGCCTGTCTTCGGGATTTTGACGCCGGATTGTGTCAGCCGCTCGCCATGAAGGCCGGCAATCTGCTGCATTTTTTCCAGATGCGCATCCGGCCCTGTTGAAAGAATAAGCGTCAACGCATACAGGTCGGGCTTTGCGATCCGGAAATTGATCCGTAAGCCGGCTTCCCCTTTTAATTTAGCCGTCACTTTTAAACTCCGGATAGAAACAGCTTCCACGACTTCGTTCATTTGAAGAATGTCCTCCGCAACCGATTTTGGATCGAATGTGGAGATGACATAATCAAGTTCTTCTATTCTTTCTTCAAACCGGCGGATGCTGCCGGCGCGCGAATAGGTTTCTATTTTCCTGTTTCCGGACAGCGTTTCTTCGATCAGCAGAAGAACCGGCAGCAGCCGGCCGATGGTATAGGCCGGTTTCCCCGAAAGCTGGTCAAGCGCGTGCAAAATATTGGACTGCGTCGTTTTTCCAAACCCTTTTAACCTTTCAACTTTTCCTTCTTCACAAGCCTTTCGTAAAGAATCCGCATCTGTAATGCCGAGCTCCCTGTAAAGCCTTGATATTTTTCTGGCACCAAGGCCCTGTATCTGCATGAGCGGAACCAGCCCTTTTGGGACTTCGTCTTTTAATTGTTCAAGCAGGGTGGACCGCCCTGTTTCCACGAACTCTTCGATGACGGAAGCGGTTGTTTTTCCAATATGAGGAATATCCGTAAAACGGCTGATTTCTGACAAGTCACGCCCATCCGCTTCCAAGGCAGATGCAGCCCTGCGGTAAGCCGCGATTTTAAAATGGTTTTCGCCTTTCAATTCCAAGTAAACCGCAATTTGTTCCAGCAGCCGGATGACACTGCGTTTATTTGTCCGCATTCGCCTGCCCCCTTTTTAACTTATTAAGTGAAGGATCGGGTTTTTACCGTTTTCCCGCTACGATGATTGGGAAAGCGCCCTTCCAATGGCCGCACATTTTTTCCAGCAGCATGGGAAGTATTTGAATCCGTGCCCGGCATTCAAGCCCCGTCCGGAAAAAACCAGCATGTACACGGGCGATCCCCTCCATAAAGAAACACTCCCCCGTCGCGAGAAGTGCTGTTTTGAAAAACCCATTTTCAACCCGTTTGCAAATGGTAAACGTGCCGCCCGGGTTTCTATTTCACCCACCATGACGCCACAAGAGCTGAAATATAAGGTGTATTTTTAATCATGCCTTCTGCGACTGCGGATGCCTTGAGCGCGGATTGGATCTCATCCACCGGCAGCAAGGATCCAATATATAAAACGATAAAAATGATCAAGTACAGCTCGGCAAACCCGAGGATGCCGCCCGCCCATCCATTGACTTGTTTGAGTACCGGGAGCTGGGCCAAAAAGGTAAGGGATGACCCGACAATATTTAGAAGTATCCTAACGGCAAAGAAAAGGATGGCAAACGCAATGATCCGGTAAAATGCCGTTTCCATATTGCCCTCGTGCATCAGAAGGGCAAATGAGCTGTCGCTGTTAAAAGAAGGATACGGAATCATTAGCTTCAATTTTTCCGCCAGGTCATCATACAATATGTACGCAACTGCGGAGGCAATTACAAACCCTGTAAGGTGGACAGCCTGCAATATAAATCCTTTCCGCTTCCCGTTCAGGAATCCAAGCATAAGCAAAATGATGATGATCAAATTAACCATTTTCATCTTCATCCTTTTTCAACAATTGTAAATAGTGCTGTTCAAGCAGCTCATACTGCTCTTTCAGTTTTATATAATCATGGACAGCATTTACGGCTGTCAGCACAGCCACTTTGCCAGTATCTAATGAAGGATTCTTCGCGCTTATTTCCCGCATTCTTTCATCAACCATCGAGGCAACCAGGCGAATATGGCTTGCCGGATCCGTTCCGATTATGGTATATTGCTGTCCGTATATGCCAACAGTAATTCGGGTTTTTTCCAATGTTGCCTGCCTCCCCATTTGTAAGAATCCTATTCTCTATCATAGCATGACGGAAAAGCCTTTGTCTAACAATGTCGAACAAATTCAAGGAGATCCTGAAACTGCCGGAGGAATCAAAATGTCAAATACTGTCATTCTCGTTTCAGCTTCAACCATGCAAAAAATGAAACAATCTTATCAAAACAGCCTGTCAGGAAAAGTTCCGTCCTGCGCCGTTTTTGCCGCAAAAATACCAGGCTGCTCCATTACCGGCTATAAGTCCGGAAAAGTTTTATTTCAAGGGCCGGCCGCAGAAACGGAAGCGTCAAAATGGGGACAGCCGCTGGAAAAGAAGCCGGATGCCGCCCGGAGCGCAAAATCTTCCGGCAACCCGCTGCCTCCTGATATCGGAGAGCTTTCCGTCATTGGATCGGATGAAGTCGGAACAGGCGACTTTTTCGGGCCGATGACGGTCGTCAGCTGTTACGTTGAAAAGAAACAGCTCCCGCTTTTAAAAGAACTGGGCGTAAAAGATTCAAAAGGATTAACAGACAGTCAGATTGCCGGATTAGCGAAAGAACTGCTCACCTTTGTTCCGTACAGCCTACTCATTTTACCGAACGAAAAATACAACCGGCTCCAGCAATCGGGCATGTCGCAAGGAAAAATCAAAGCATTGCTCCATAACCGGGCTTTGTACAATACCGCCCAAAAAATTGCGCCGGCAAAACCGGATGCAATTTTAATTGATCAGTTCGCAGAAGCGTCCACTTATTATCGGTATTTGCAGAACGAAAAAATCGTCATGCGTGACGGCGTCTATTTTAGCACAAAAGGGGAAAGCGTCCATCTTGCGGTTGCGGCCGCTTCAATTCTCGCACGCTATGCTTTTGTCCGGGAGTTTGAAAACTTGAGCAAAGAAGCCGGATTTGTTTTGCCAAGGGGCGCCGGTGCACAGGTGGACCGGGCTGCCGCACGGCTCATCAAGGAAAAAGGCATGGCCGCGCTGCCACATTTTGTCAAACTGCATTTTGCCAATACGGAAAAAGCAAAGCGGATCGCGGGCGTGAAATAAAGGATGGTGGGAAAGACATGGGGTGACGATAGGCGATAAATTTTGAAGGAAAGGCGAACGAGGAGGGACGTTAAGCGAAGGAAACGGAAACGGATGAATTTTCCCGTGCATCTTAACGTAGACGGGGGCTATGGGAAGGAGGGACTTCGTTTTTGCTTGCTTCCTTAACGTAGACGCGCTCTATGTTAAG
>NZ_JARTJQ010000081.1:0-42367 GCF_036225245.1 Weizmannia sp. CD-2023 | reverse complement strand
TTTGGATCAGCTCCTTAAAAAAACGATCATGCACGTGATAACCGGCATGTTTTTCCATTACAAGTTCCAAAGGCAGCACTCCTTTTCTTATTTTTCAGTTTTATTATAAAGGACAAACGTTCGTTTTTCAAGTGGTGGGCACACTATTTTTTCAAATTTCATCTGCCATGCCCTCAGAACAGGAGGGGCAGACGCAAAACCATCATTCTATCTGCATGCTAACTTTTTCCTTCCGGGAAGCCCTGATGTAAAATAGAGATACAAAATTCATCTTAACTGCTTTGCCATACAAATTTACCCTACGTTCACTCTATACAGCAGAACAGGAAGTGGTGAACATGTCTGCCATTTTATTCTGGTTTATTTTATGCGGCCTGCTGACGGGATTCGTCCTTTTCCGTAAGCGCCCTTTACCGCAAGCACACGGCACAGCCGGGCGGGAAAAGATATCCGTTATTATTCCGGCAAGAAATGAAGAAAACACCCTGCCTGCCCTGTTGGATTCTTTAAACAAGCAAACAACCAAACCCGGTGAAATCATTGTGGTGGACGACCATTCCGAAGACAAAACAAAAGAAACAGCAGAAAAATTCGGTGTCACCGTCGTTTCTGCGCCTGATCTTCCGGATGGATGGACCGGAAAAACGTGGGCCGTCTGGAACGGTTACGTGAAATCCACCGGGGATCTGCTTATCTTTCTCGATGCCGACATCCGCCTTGCTGAACACGCCATCAGCTCTCTTGTTACAGCACAAAAACAGCAGGGAGGCGCCATCTCTGTCGTTCCATACCATCTTACTGAAAAATTTTATGAGAAACTGGCAATGGTTCTGAACCTGCTCGGGATTTTCTCATTCACCTCGCCGTTTGAGCGCCTAAACCGACAAAAAGGGCTTTATGGTGCCTGTATTTGTGTATCAAGAGAAGATTATGACAAAATTGGCGGGCACGGGAATATCCGCGCTGAAATGCTGGACGACCTGAACTTAGGCGCCCGTTTTCAACAGGCTGGCATTCCGGTCACCAATTTTACCGGAAGCGGGCTCGTCTTCTTCCACATGTATCCCGGCGGTTTCAGCCATGAGCTGCAAGGATTTGCAAAAGGGGCGGTGTTAAGCACATCAGCCATTCATCCTTTTACAATTGCGGCTGTAGTTTTCTGGATTCTCGGTCTGCTCATATCCGAGCTCGGCTGCTTCTCCGGCATCCCTTACTTTGTTGCGGGGTATTTGCTGTATGCCGCCCAAATCTATTATTTTAACCGGCATACGGGAAACTTTGGCATCCTGCATCCTTTATTTCACTTTTTATCGATGATTTTTTTCCTGGTTGTCATCCTGTATTCCCTTTATCAGTCCCATTTTCGTAAAAAAGTGCTTTGGAAAGGCAGATACATTGATGTGGGAAGGGGGCAAAACAAATGACTTTTTTATTATCAGCACTTTGTTTTCTTTCCGGTTCGCTGATGTTTTCTTACTGGATCGGCTTGTTATTAAACGTCAATATTCGCAAAACCGGGGACGGAAACCCTGGTGCAGCAAACCTTTGGAAAAAAGCCGGTTACAAATTTGGGCTGCTTGGCATTGCGGGTGACTTCGGCAAAGGTTTTCTTCCAGTTTGGCTGATCATAAAATCGGGGGCGGTCCCATCGCACAAGGCGTTGATTCCCATTGCCCTGGCACCGATTGCCGGGCATGCCTTTTCCCCTTTTTTAAAGGGAAACGGTGGAAAAGGCCTTGCCGTAAGCTTCGGCGTATGGAGCGCATTGACCAAATTTCGCATATCCCTCACTTATGCCGTTATTCTTGCATGCTTTTATGTCCTAGCAAAGGTGGTGAAAAAAGGCAAAAAAACAACCAGCAGTGAAGACAGCCTGCAAACGACAACCGGATTCCTGCTGCTATCCCTCTTTCTCATTTTTCAAAAATATCCTCGTTTTCTCTTATGGATCTGGCTGGGCAACTTCATCATCCTGCTGTGGAAAAATAAAAAAGCGCTCATGCGTTTGAAAAAGGAAAAGCATTTCACCACGTAATTGGGGCTTGCTGAACGAATCCAATTCTGAGTTTGCACCCTATTTGTCCGTAAACGCTGTCTAAAAATATCTCGTTTGTATTGGCTTTTGAATGCAAGTTTTTCCCTAAATTGGTTGTAAACCCCTTGCATTTAAATTTTTGCCAAATCCGTCAGCATCCTTGCCAAATCTAGAAATTTTGCTTATTCAGCAAGCCCTAGTTGGCATGCAAAAAGCGGGAATCACTCCCGCTTTTTTGCTAGTGCCATCCATCAGATCTTTTTTTGCCGTTTTCTTTCCGAAAATATTTTTTCACCGTGCTGCAAACTGTGTTCTAGACAGATTACAGCTCATCAAATCCGTTCAAATCGCTCACTTTTGTATAAGAACGGGACTTTTGTTCAAAGAAATCCGTTTTGGTTGCATCGAAATTATCAGCATAGGCGCGAATCCATTTCATCGGATTTTCAACATGTTCCGGGTACAGCTCGCTTAATCCGATCATGCGCAGCATTTTATTGGCACGGTATTTAATAAAACCTGCCATTTCCTCAAGATCGATCCCTTCCACGTCCTGGAGCACGTATTCCGACCACTCGGTTTCCAAGTCAACGGACTCGCGGAACCGGGCATATACCCAATCGGAAAAGGCCGGCGTGTTCAATTCCGGATGTTCGGAAAGCACCGCGCGGATCAGTTCCGAAATAAAGCGCCCGTGTTCCAGCTCATCGCGGTTAATATAACTGATCATCGTCGATGTGCCGACCATTTTGTTCTGCCGCGCCAGATTATAAAAGAAAGCAAAACCGGAATAAAAGAACAACCCTTCCAGCAGTGTCGAATACACGAGCGTTTTCACAATATCTTCCACATCCGGCTGCTGGGCAAACGCATTGTATTGCTCCATCAGTTTTTTGTTTCGCTTTAGCAGCACCGGATCTTTCCGCCCGATTTCAAACGCTTCATTTTGTTTATCAAGGGACACGACGGACGATAAAATATAAGAATAACTCTCATTGTGGACAGCTTCCTGCTGGGCAATCACCGCCAAAATCGATTGGATGGACGGATCGGTCGCATACAGTGAAGCAAGCAAAATCGTCCTCGTTTGTGAAGAATCGAGCGTTGCCAGCAGGCTGATGATTTTCAAAAACGTTTCCTGCTCTTTTTCCGATAACAGCGGGAATTGTTTCACATCTGTTGACATATTCACTTCATCCGACTGCCAGTAATTCCCCAACAATCGTTTATACGTCTTATACCAGTGCGGATAAGCAAGATCATTCCAGTTTAAAATTCCGCTTGACTTTCCTCCGAATAAGGCAGTCGCTTTATTCGGGTGAACCGGATCCAACGTTTTCGCTTTTTCCAGCAAAGCGTTTGACATCTTCCAGCACTCCTTCTATCCATTTTTCCACTTCTTTTTCCTGGCTTCCCCTCGGAGACTGTTCAATTTTTAACGGTTCCCATGGGCTATTATAAAATTTTGCAAGTTTGCGGGCGGCCAGGCAGAATAAATCATCACCGCCAAATTGCGTTTCCCCCGTTCCAAACACAGCGACATTGGGAGGTTTCCAGCCAATTTCCAGAACAAAATCCTTCACTTCTTCAGGCGTGGCGCCCCGTTCCCATGTGAAAGTTCCGACCAGGATCAAATCATAGTCGCGCGGCGAAAACGGCGGGGAAATGCCGATTTCGTGCATGTCCACCGCCATCCCGCGCGCCCTGCACCAGGATGCCAGCAGTTCCGCCGTTTCTTTTGTATTGCCACTATAGGATAAGTACGCAATCAGCACTTTCAACTTTGGCACCACTCGCATTCTTCCACTTCATTGGAGGTCGAGCGCACATAATAGGTCGTTTTCAAGCCGGACTTCCAAGCTTGCAGATGGAGATCAAGCAACACTTGCGCGCGGATATTGTACGGCACATAAAAATTGAAAGAGATGCTCTGGTCAATATGTTTTTGCCTTGCCGCATTCTGCCGGACGGACCATCTTTGGTCAAGTTTATAAGCCGAACGGCGGTAAATGTTGTACGTCCGGTGGTCTAAATCAGGCGCTGTAACCGGAAATCTGTAATCCTTTTTTTCTTCCATATAATAAGGCTGGAAAACCGGGTCAATGCTTGCTGTCGAGCCGGCAATAATCGAAGTGGTCGCATTCGGTGCAACCGCCATTAAATATCCGTTCCGCAAGCCGTATTTTTTCACTTCTTCAGCAAGCGCCAACCAGCGTTCACTTGTGTAGCCTTTACCGGTAAAATAAGCGCCGGTGCTCCACTTGCTGCCTGGAAATGCCGGATAGCTGCCTTTTTCCCTGGCTAATTCCATGCTGCTTTTAATCGCATAGTAGGCAATGTTTTCGTACAGTTTATCCGCATATTCGACGGCTGCTTCCGTTTCCCATTCAATTCCCTCAAGTGCCAGCAAATGATGCCAGCCAAATGTGCCAAGCCCGACCGCACGGTACTTTTTGTTCGTGATTTGCACTTGTTTAATGGGCAACGTATTGACATCAATCACATGATCGAGCATGCGGACCTGGATGCGGATAAGCCGTTCGAGCACCCCGTCCGGGACAGCTTTCCCAAGATTGATGGAACTCAAGTTACAGACGACATAATCCCCGGAACGGTATTTCTTTACGATCACATTTTCTTCTTTGATCCATTCTTCAATCAGCTCAGTCGGGGACTGGTTCTGGGCAATTTCCGTGCATAAATTGGAGCAGTAAATGATCCCTTTGTGGCTGTTCGGGTTTTGCCGGTTCACTTCATCGCGGTAAAACATAAACGGCGCTCCTGTTTCAAGTTGCGATCTCATGATGCGCTTCATAATCTCGATCGCCGGAACTTTCCTTTTCGAACGGAGATCGGCATGGATGCACGCCTCATATTTTTCACGCCAGCTCCCTTTTCCCTTCTCTTCATCGTAAAAATCTTCAAGAGCAAACCCCATGACTTCTTTTACTTCATGCGGATCAAAAACATACCAGTCCCCGCGCTTTTCCACCTGTTCCATAAAATAATCTGGGATGCACACGCCTGTATAAATATCGCGGGCACGGAGCCGGTCATCGCCGTTATTTAACTTCAAATCGAGAAAATCTTCAATGTCGCGGTGCCACACATCGAGGTAGACGGTAATGGCGCCTTTTCTTGTCCCGAGCTGGTCAACGCTCACTGCCGTGTTGTTCAGTTGTTTGATCCACGGCACCACACCACTCGACATGCCCGGGAAACCTTTAATCGCGCTTCCCCGTCCACGGATTTTTCCCATATACACACCGATCCCGCCGCCGTTTTTCGAAAGCTGGGCGATGTCGGTGTTACTGTCATAGATTGATTGCAGGCTGTCCGCCACTGTATCAATGAAACAACTCGAGAGCTGGCCATGCGTTTTGCCCGCATTCGCGAGCGTCGGGGTTGCGACCGTCATGTACAGATTGCTGAGTGCCCAGTACGCTTCCTTCACATGTTCCATCCGGGTTTCCTGCTGTTCATCCTGCATCAGGTACATCGCAATCACCATCCAGCGCTCTTGCGGCAGTTCATAGACATGCTTTTCAAAATCACTTGCCAGATAACGGGTTACGAGCGTATAGAGGCCGGGATACGTAAAAAGCAAATCCTTCTCCGGGTCGATTAGGCGGCCGAGCGTTTCTATTTCCTGCTTTGTATATTTGTCAAGCAGTTTTGGAGAATAAATGCCTTTTTCTACCAGCTGCCTGATCAAATCATAGAAAGACCCGTACTTGAGGGTTGGATCATAATGCCGGTTTTTGGCGGCTTCGGCATAAAGCTTATGTAAGTAAATTCTCGCTGCAAAGAATGTCCAGGCCGCACCTGCTTCATCGATATTTTCAAGGGCATGTTTAATAAGTAGATCTGTTTTTTCCACCAAAGAGGCATCCTGGTCCCATAACTTTAAAATCTTTTCCTTATAAGCGCCGGTTTCAATCTCCAGGCCTGCAGACATTTGATCAATGAGCTGCAAAATCATTTCTTTTGATTCCAGTTGAATAGATATCACGTTTTCTCCTCCCTTTTTTGAACGCAAAAAAACCGTTCATTTCAGGGGGATGAACGGCAAAAACGGCAGAAAAACAGCATCCGTGATCATCTGTTTTACCGTTTCCCGTTCCCGCACCCCGAAGAATAGAAACTTCAAGTATTGGCAGGTCTCCTGGCTTGTGTTTCATTCTAATGAAGCCCTTCCCATACCGCCGCCAAAAAAAGCAGCCGGTACAGTGGTTTGCTCTTTCGTCCACACTGACAGTTGCGGGGGCAGCTCCGGTTTCCCACCGGATTCCCTTTTCAGGCATCTCAAAGCCACCAATACTCGCATACTATATTTAGTATTTTTTTGTTTTAGAATTTCTATATGTTGTTATCCTACCATATTCGACAAAAGATATCAATCCTCAGTTACGTTGAATATGTTTCAAGTTTGTCCGTAAAAAGATGCCGAATACGGAGCAGCCTTCTTCGCCTTTTTCCTTAAGGAATGGATTTTCACAGTCCGTTATCCATTTTAGACGATTGAGGGAGCAGGTACAATACATCGGTTTGACTTTACCCATTAAATTTCTCCCCCACACATGACATTGCAAAAAACCAGAAGCACAATGGCAAAAATTTTAAGCGTTTCCTTCTCATAGGGGCGCTCTTCGTAAAGCACTGGTGAAAATGTGGGCTGCTGCCTTCACATAGAACCCGGCTACGTTAAGGGAGCATGGAAAAACGAAGGTCTTTCTTCACATAGAGCCCGGCTATGTTAAGAAAGCGTGGAAAAATGAAGGGCTTTCTTAACATAGAGCCCATCTACGTTAAGGAAGAACGGAAAAATGAAGATCTTCCTTCACATAGGGCGCGGCTATGTTAAGGAAGCTTGAAAAAACGGAGGTCTTCCTTTACATAGAGGGCGGCTACGTTAAGGAAACACGGAAAATTGACGGCCTTCCTTTACATAGAGTGCGGCTACGTTAAGAAAGCTTGAAAAAATGACGGCCTTCCTTCACATAGAGCCCGGCTACGTTAAGAAAGCTTGCAAAATTGACGGCCTTCCTTCACATAGAACCCGGCTATGTTAAGGAAGCTTGCAAAATTGACGGCCTTCCTTCACGTAGAACCGGCTACGTTAAGAAAGCATGCAAAAACGACGGCCTTCCTTCACATAGAACCCGGCTACGTTAAGAAAGCATGCAAAAACGACGGCCTTCCTTCACATAGAGCCCAGCTACGTTAAGGAAGCACGAAATAACGAAGATCTTCCTGTTAAGGAAGCTTGAAAAAAACGGAGGCCTTCCTTCACATAGAACCTGTCTACGTTATAGAGGCAATCCCGATTAGCCCGTTATTCCCGCCCCTTTCAAGCAGCAGTTGCAAAAATGAAAAAGTTGATCCAACAACCGCGACCTTTCTGGGCTGATTCGTATACGTCTTTCAGGTTGCAAAAAAAGAAAAGGTTGGGACCAACAACTGGCCTCAACCTTATCCTTTTTTAATTCGTCTTCACTGCTTGAACTTGATAGCCTGTTTTTTCAACGATTTCTTTCAACTCATCTGTTGAAACCTTTGCCTCGTCGAAATCTACTTTTGCCTTGCTGGCGTTGAAAAGTACTTTCACATTTTCCACGCCTTCCACTTTGTCCAGCGCGCCTTCTATTTTTTTCATACAAGACGGACAGGTTAACGTTTCTAATTGCATCACGGCTTTTTTCATTCCGTTTCCCTCCTTTTGTTTTTATTTTACATGCCGCACCGGTTTCCGTAATTGATCTCCATCAAGTTCGCCCATTTTGCTGATCTTGAACTTCTGCCGTCCGCCTTTTGGTGCAAACCCGATCAACCGCATCGCATTGAGAATAACAGCTAAAACGCTGCCTTCATGGACAAACATGCCGGCTGCAAGGTCTACCTGCCCCCGGAGAACCCCAACAAGCAAAAATACGACGACCGCCAATGCCACTGCTATATTCTGTTTCATATTCCGCATCGTTTTTTTCGAAAGGGCAAAGGCATGGACATATTGGGAAAGCTTGTCTGCCATCAAAACGATATCAGCCGTTTCGATAGAGATATCCGTTCCGCCTTTCCCCATGGCAAGCCCGATATCTGCCGTTGCAATCGCAGGGGCATCATTCATGCCGTCTCCTGCCATCGCCACAACAGCTCCTTCCTCTTTCAGTTTCTTCACATAGTCCACTTTTTCATCCGGAAGCAGCTCTGCATGAAAGGCATCAATACCCAATTGGTTGGCGACGGCTCGGGCGGTATGGCGGTTATCGCCTGTTAACATGACGATCCTTTTGATCCCGGCAGCGCGCATGTCCTCCAAGGCAGCCCGGGCATCTTCACGGATTTGGTCGGCGATGGACAGAATGGCTTCCAACTTTCCATTGACCGCAATAAAAATAGCAGTATTCCCCATTTTTTCACGATCGGTTGCGTAACTGCCCGCTGATGGAGAAATGGTGATGCCTTGTGCTTCCATCAATTTGCGGTTCCCCACAGTAATGGCTATGCCATCAATGGTTGCCGTCATGCCTTTCCCTTTTATCGCTTCACCTTCCTGCAAGTGATACCGGTTAAACGGGATGCCCCTTGCTTCTGCTTCTTTCACAATCGTTTGGCCGAGCGGGTGTTCAGAAACGGTTTCCGCCTTGGCCACAAGCCCGAGCACTTCCTCTTCGCGCCTTGTGCCAAGCAGGTGCAAATCCGTGACTTCCGGCTTCCCTTTTGTCAGCGTGCCGGTTTTATCAAATACGAGCGTATCCACTTTTGACAGTTTTTCCATCACATCCCCGCCTTTGATCAGCGCACCGTGTTTCGCGCCGTTTCCAATTCCCGCTACGTTTGACACGGGAGCGCCAATCACGAGCGCACCTGGGCAGGCAATGACCAGGAAGGTAATCGCTTTGTGAAAATCACGGGTAAAAACAAACACGGCGAGTGCAAGGATGACAATCGCCGGTGTGTAATAGTTTGCAAACCGGTCGAGGAAACGTTCGGTTTTCGATTTTGCATCCTGTGCTTCTTCCACCAGTTCAATCATCTTTGCAAAGGTTGTGTCATTCCCGACCTTTTCAGCGATCATTTCGATATAGCCGTTATCTAAAATCGAGCCGCTAAAAACAGGATCGTTTTCTTTTTTCATGACGGGTGCCGGTTCCCCGGTAACCGCTGATTCGTTCACGAATGCCCGGCCCTTTGCAATGGTCCCGTCAACCGGAATTTTGCCGCCCGGGAGGACAACCAGCTTGTTCCCTACCCGGACGCGATCTGCGGCCGTTTTTTTTCGGGTTCCGTCTTCTTGAAGCAAGATCGCTTCCTGCGGGGCCATATCTGCCAATTGCTTTAAAGACGAACGGGTTTTCTTTAATGTCCTGGCTTCTAAATAATCGCCGAACAAAAACAGAAGAGTGACGGCTGCGGATTCCATATATTCGTGGATCAGGAAGGCACCTGCAACCGCCACCGTAACGAGCAACTCAATACTGAACGTTTTCATCCTCGCCGCTTGCCAGGCTTTGATGGCGATGGGAAGGACAGCAGCAACGGTTGCCGCCATCAAAAAACCGTCCCTCCAGGCGTAAAAGCCCATCCAGTTCATCCATAAACCAAGAACGATCAAAACGCCGGCGATCCATGCCAGATGATGCTTATGTTGATGGATTTGTTCTAACATTGGAACTCCCCCTCACCTGTTATACGATTATTTTAAAAGAGCCACTTGCTTTCATCATTGACCCTTGTCAAGATTTTTTTAAAAATACACCGCAGGCCGGGTCCATTGAAAAAATGCGCAGGCAAAATTTTGGACACACAAAAAGCGGCGGGTCACCATTATTAGTGGTTTCCCGCCGCTTGTTTATTTTTTCAGCACTTTTTCAGTGGTGGCCGCCGGCTGACGTTGCCTCATCTGCATACAATAACAGCTCGTCCAAGTCAGGAATTTTGACTTTCTTATTTGGCAACTGTTCTATTAATCCCTGTTTTTCCAGATTTGTAAACTTTCGGCTGATGGTTTCGGGGGTTGTTCCAAGATAAGAAGCCAAATCTTTTTTAGACATTGGCAAGGCAATCACTGTATCATTCGTCCCGCTTTGTTCCACACAACTGGCTAAAAAGGAGATGATTCTGGATTCCACATTTTCGACCGCTACCCGGGCCGTTTGTTTTTCCGATTCTTCCAAACGCTTTGTGATTTCCGTTAAGATTTTTAAAGCGATTTGGGGATATGCCAGCAAATAGGCTTGAAGGTCCTTCTGTTTCATCCTGCAGATGGTCGAATCCTGCAGGGCCTCTGCGTAATTTTCATGAATTTCCCCCGGTTGAAAAACAGCCAGCTCGCCGGTAAAATCACCCGGATTTAATATGCGGACAAGCTGCTCCTTTCCCGAATCTGCCAACCGGTAAATCCTTACTTTTCCGGTATGGATAATATACAGCGTATCATCTCTTTCCCCTGCCCGGAAAAGTATTTCCCCCTTTTGTAATGCCAGCGTTTCAACAGACGCCCCGATCTTCGCCATCTGTTCTTCTTCCAGATGGTTGAAAATAGGCACGAGCCGTATGCATCCCGCATGGCTTTTACAACCATGCCCGGGATGGGAACCATGGATATGATGATGGCACTCCATGTGATGAGCCCCCTAAAAAAAATTTAGTTTTGCCCAAGCTCTTATTGTCATATGATGATGGCTTAGCTTCTCATGCCATTTTACCCGGAAAACGCTTTACAGACAAGTGATCCCGGCCTCGGTATGGCGATTACGAAACAGCTCGTGGAACTTCACGGGGGCTCTATCAATGTAAAAAGCGAACCTGGCAAAGGCACTGCAGTACGCATTCTTTTGCCGATATTGCCGTGAAATATGCGGCAGTCTACACCGTTTCAAGCTCCATTAACGAAACCTTTTCTTCCAGCGCAATACGCGCATTTTTAGTTGCCAGCTGCACCATTTCTTTTTTCTGCCCGCGTTTCGGCTGCACGATACGGGCGGAAACGCATATTTCGGCCGCTTCCTTCCCAACTGCTGCCGGAATGAGCATTTCCTTTGGCAACGTATTGCCACTCTCGCCATAAAAATGCTGTAAAAAGTCAAGAAATGCCCTTTTCGGTTCCTTACTTCCAATTGGTCTGAAAATAACCTCCCGCTCTATAATCCTGCCGTCCCGCATATAAAAAACGTGGACACACATGAACCCGTCTTGAACAGCAAAGCCGAATATATCCCGGCTTACAGGGTCGTTCAGCACGATATTTTGATCTTCCATGGTCACTTCAATTTGCATGATTTGTTCCTTCAGTTGTTCCGCTTTTTCAAAATCAAGCTTTTTTGCTGCCTGCATCATTTCTTTTTTCATGTCTTTTAAAACTGCTCGGTAACCGCCGTGGAAAAAATGGACAATTTTGCGGATTTGTTCCTTGTATTCTTCTTCACCCACTTCCCTTGCACAGGTGCCAATGCACAGTCCAAGCTGGTAATACAGGCAGGGGCGGGTGCTTGATTCCGGACAACGCCTGAGCGGATAAAGCCTGTCCAGTACTTTTTTTGTCTCCGCTGCCGCCCGGGCATTCGGAAACGGGCCGAAATATTTCCCTTTATCACGGCCTGCTTCGCGCGTTAAAATGAGCTGAGGGTGCCGTTCATCCGTAATTTTGATAAAGGGGTAGCTTTTATCATCTTTTAGCATAATATTGTATTTCGGCCGGTACTGCTTAATCAGATTCATTTCCAGCACCAAAGCCTCCGTGTTGGTCGCTGTGACGATCCATTCCAGATCAAAAATCTCTCCGACAAGCTGGGTTGTTTTTTCATCATGGGAACCGGTAAAGTAAGAGCGTACCCGGTTTTTCAGCTTTTTTGCCTTTCCAACATAAATGATTTCCCCTTCCCGGCTTTTCATCAAATAGCATCCCGGCTCTTCTGGCAAAAGGGAAAGCTTGTGCAGGATGACGGTGTTCATTGCTGCACCAGTCCTAACTCGCGGCAGCGTAAATCAAGTTTCCGGGCAAAATCTTTGCAGGCAGTTTCGATTTCCTCATCCGGGACGACATCCACTTTTAACCCGTCCAAAAGCAGCTCGCACCCCTGCTTTTTCAATGCTTCCTCCATCGTATCCACCGCGGTGGCGAAATGCTCGTAAAAAGAGTCGCCGGCGCCAAACACCGCACCTTTTTTGCCGGTTAAATCGACTTCCGGAAGTTCCTCATAAAAATCGATCATCTCATCCCAAAGATCGCCCTCGTCCCATGTATTTGCGCCGATCAGAATCAGATCATAACCGGTAAGTTCATGCGCGCTTGTATTGGTTGATTCTGCTATATCAACGGCATAACCCGCTTCTGTCAGGGCTGCCGCAATTTGTTCTGCCATAAATTCGGTTGTACCTGTCATGGTTGAATACACAATGATCGTTTTCATCTTTTTTCACTCCGATCTGTTGAATTCCCCCTCCCTTTATTCTATATCAATTGTGAAAATCTGCATTTGATCTGCATCAAGTTTAGATACCAACTGAAAATTTCCATGCGGACCGGCGGGCATATCTCTCAGACTATGAAAAAGTTGAAATCGAAAATATTTTACTTTCCCGCAACAAAATGGCCATTTTTTAAAGGAATTTCCTTATTGTTTGATTAATAATGATAGATGAAGAATTGGTAAAAATGTGATGGAAAAAGATGGACAGGCATTACGCGGATTGGTAAAAAGTGTTAATAAAAAGGGGGCCGGGTCATGAAAAAAAGTACAAAAATTATGTTGTTTACAATTATTGGAATACTATTGTTCCTTTGGGTTGTTGGCATAATAAGCTTCTACTCAATATGAGTACAATTAAGAAAGAATCAAAGAGTAAAAAGCCTCGAAACAGCTTAAGAGCCTTTCTTTAGACCTCTAGCCGTTTTGAGGCTCCACACTTAACGGAGGTAAAGCTCTTGGAGCGTCTGGGGAGATCCGATCCAGTTTTATACCACCTGAAACTTCCCATTCCGGATCGATGGAACGCTTGTATGCAGATAAGTGGAAAAAATAGGAATACATTCTCTTCCTTGACAACCCCTGTTCGATAAACTATGATGGATTTGAAAACGAAAACATTTTACTTTTTCACAAAAAAGAAAGCGCTCACGATTCAACTTGTCGACAAGTATACTAATCTTACAATCTTACGAGAGGAGGATCTCTTATGGAAATCGGGATCGTTGGACTTGGAAAAATGGGGTTGAATTTATCACTCAATATGCTGGATCATCAAGTGGATGTAAAGGCGTATGACACGTCCAGAGATGCAACCGCACTGTTGTCATCCCTTGATTCACGGGCAAAATGCTTTCCTTCATTGGAAGCGCTGATCCAAAATCTTGAAGCCCCTAGAAAAATTTGGGTGATGGTGCCGTCCGGGGAACCGACAAACGAAACCATTCACAAGCTCAGCAACTTGCTCAGCGCCGGCGATATTGTAATTGACGGCGGCAACTCTCATTATACCGATTCATGCAGGCATTATACTTTGCTTCAAAACAAAGGCATTCATTTTCTTGATGTCGGCACGTCCGGCGGGATCAACGGAGCCCGGAATGGCGCCTGCCTGATGATCGGGGGAGACAAGCCGGTATTTGATCAGTTGGAGCCCCTTTTTGAAAAAATTTCAGAAAAAGACGGGTATTTATACACCGGAAAACCGGGAAGCGGCCATTTCCTCAAAATGGTGCATAACGGTATTGAATACGGCATGATGGAAGCATTGGCTGAAGGATTTGAAATTCTCGAGAAAAGCCCGTATGACTACGACAACCAGGCTGTTGCAAAAGTGTGGAACCACGGATCCGTCATTCGCAGCTGGCTTGTTGAACTATTGGAAGATGCATTTTCAAAAGACGCCCATCTCGATGAAATCAGTGGTGTCATGGCATCATCCGGGGAAGGCAAATGGACGGTTGAAACCGCACTTGATTTGCAAGCATCCATACCGGTCATTGCCTTATCCTTGATGAACCGGTACCGTTCCCTTGAAAAAGATACTTTTACCGGCAAAGTCGTTGCCGCACTCCGGAATGAATTTGGCGGACATGCAGTAACCCGGTCCGGCCAGTAAGCCGCACTGAAACGGAGACAGGCTTTTCGGATCAAATTTACACGAACGGGAGTTTTGAATATGCTACAGTTCCCTGAACAATGGATGAAAAATGCTTCTCTTGGCGAGCAGATCGCAAATGAATTGCGCCTGCTGATCCTTACAAATGAAATCAAGCCTGGTGACATCATTTCCGAAAACCAGATTGCCCGGAAATACGGAACGAGCCGTTCGCCGGTCCGTGATGCATTGAAAGCCCTTGCCAACGACGGTCTTATTCAATTGGAAAGAATGGGCGCCCGCGTACTGGGAATGGGGCTGACAGATATTCATGAACTGTACGACGTACGTGAAATGATTGAGATTTTTGCGCAGCAAAGAGTGTCTGCTGCTCCTCAGGAACAGTTGATCCAATTCCTGAACGAGACGATCGATAAAATGAAGATTGCAGCAAAATACGAGAATCACAGCGATTTCGCCTATTACGATTTTTCTTTCCATGATCGGATCATCCGCCATGCCGGCCATAAACGGATCTTGAATCTTTGGAATGGCATGAAGTCCTTGATCATGGCCGTACTCCTCGTGACAACGGAAGATGTTTTTGCCCACGGCCCTGACCATCTGGCATGGGTCATTGAAAAACACCGGAAAATCGTAAACAGCCTTTTAACCGGAAATGAAGAAAACGTGGAACAATCTGTTTCTGCTTATTTTAAAGACTCAAAAAGAACACTCGATAAATCTTTTCCGGCAGAGGGAAAAACGGAGTAGGCGCAGCCCGCATGGCGCAGGGTTTTATGTTTCCATTCCTTTTCGGCAATCTGGCCCGGCGGCATCGCTTTTTATTACATTCAAGTTGTCGACAAGTATTCAATGAATTTGCTACGTTCGCTTTAACATACTAAAAAGGAGGCTTTTACGATGCATGACGCCTGTATGATAGGGGTTGATATCGGCACAACCAGCACCAAAGCTGTACTTTACAAAACCGATGGAACCATCATCGCAAATGCCAATCAAGGTTATCCGTTGTATACGCCGGATGCATTTACTGCAGAACAGGATCCGGAGCAGATTTTCCAAGCTGTCCTTCATACCATTCAGGCTGTTACAGCGAAGAGCGGCCAAAGCCCCGAAACAATCCGGTTTGTCAGCTTCAGCTGCGCCATGCACAGTGTCATTCCTGTAGATCGGGAAGGCAAACCGCTTATGCGCTGCATCACCTGGGCGGATAACCGGAGCATCGGCTGGTGCCGCAAACTGAAAGAAGAATTGGGTGGCCATGAAATCTATATGCGGACGGGGACGCCGATCCATCCGATGTCCCCATTGCCAAAACTGATGTGGCTGCGGCATGAAAGGCCTGAAATCTTTCAAAAAGCAGCAAAATTTATTTCAATTAAAGAATATGTTTTTTACCGTTTGTTCCATCAATACGTTGTCGATTATTCCATTGCCTCCTGCACCGGTCTGATGAGAATGGACACCTTGTCCTGGGATGAAGAAGCATTAAAACTGGCCGGATTAACAGCGGACCGGTTATCCAAACCTGTTCCGACCACACAGATCATGAGCGGGCTTGATCCCCAATATGCAGACCAAATGGGGTTGGGCAAAGATACGCCATTTGTGCTCGGCGCAAGCGACGGTGTGCTTTCAAATCTCGGCGTGGACGCGATTGATCCGGGCGTTGTTGCAGTCACCATCGGCACAAGCGGCGCGATCCGGACCGTACTGGACCATCCTGCTGCTGATCCAAAAGGCAGGCTTTTCTGCTATGAATTGACGGAAGATAAATGGGTGGTAGGCGGGCCTGTCAATAACGGAGGCGGCATATTGAGATGGGCAAGGGATGAATTTGCAGCTTCCGAGGTTGAAACGGCAAAGCGGCTTGGCATCAGCCCTTATGATGTGCTGACAAGAATGGCATCGCGTGTGAAGCCGGGTGCGGACGGGTTAATTTTTCAGCCGTATTTCAGCGGTGAACGCGCACCGTTGTGGAACCCGAATGCCCGGGGCGCCTTCTTCGGCCTCACTCTGCATCATGAAAAACAACATATGATCCGGGCCGTGTTGGAGGGCATTATTTACAACCTTTACAGTGTCATGCTGGCCATGAAGGAAAGAACCGGAGAACCGGCACGGATCCAGGCAACCGGGGGATTTGCCCGTTCACCGCTTTGGCGCCAGATGATGGCAGATATTTTCAATCAGCCGGTCAATGTCCCGGAAAGTTTTGAAAGTTCCTGCCTGGGGGCGGCTGTACTTGGCTTGTATGCGGTAGGAGAAGCGGACAGCCTGGATGTCGTTTCCACAATGGTTGGTTCTGTACACAGCCATCAGCCGATCCCGGAAAACGTGGCGGTTTATGAGCAGCTATTCCCGATCTTCATCCGCCTTTCGCGCAAACTGAACGATGAATGGAACGATATTGCTGCTTTTCAACAATCGCAATTTGGAACAGACGCGGAAAAATGAACGATATAAGCTGAATTTGAGTTTTTATATCAAACCCGAGCACCCATGCATGATGCCTATTTTTACAGCAGGCAACAGTACTGCGATATTTATACAGGTATTGGCCGCGGCTTGAATATCCGTTAAAACGAATGCGAGGCAAGCATGAGCCGCGATTTGAAGCATACATTGCCTGACGCCAGCCGCGTTTTAAAGCCGCAGATGAATGCCGGCTCTAGCCGGGTATTTTCGCCGTTTGAACCGGGAATGCTTTTTAGCCGGTTCCAAAAAACAAGCCCTATTTATACATCAGCGGTGTTGCGGCCGGGGGAAAGGCCTCCTGTTTTGCATCAACGGATAAGAGGCCATTCGCTTCATCAGCAATCGTACTCTTAAAATTATTAAAGAAAGCAGTGATTTTCATGAGCAGTGCTTATCTCATCACGATTACCATCCTTGCCATTGCACTCGTCATTGTCGGGGTCACATGGTTAAAATGGCATGCATTCATCAGTCTGTCGGTTGCAAGTTTGGCTCTTGGCCTTGCAGCCGGACTGCCAATCACAAAAATTGTGACAGATTATGAACAAGGTGTCGGGGGTATTCTCAGTTCATTGCTGGGGATTCTTGCACTGGGCACCATTCTAGGGAAAATGATGTCCGAATCAGGCGCCGGTATACAGATTTCAAATTATTTCACCCGGGCATTCGGTGACCGGAATCTTCCATGGGCCACTTTCTTTGCCGGCTTGATTATCAGTATTCCGGTATTTTTTGAAGTCGGCCTTGTCATTTTACTGCCGCTTGTGATTGCGATCCAAAAAACAACGAAGAAAAATCTTTTGCTGATTGCGATCCCGATGATTTCTGCTTTATCCATTTCACACGGCATCGTCCCGCCCCATCCGGGAGCAATGGCAGCGATCGGTATTTTTCATGCCGATGTGGGGCAGGTTTTGCTTTATTCATTGATTGTCGCTTTGCCGGCCGGTATCATTGGCGGCCCGTTATTTGCTCATTACATTAGTAAACGGGTAAAACCGGAAACAGAACCGAAAGTAGTGGCGGCAAATGTTTCGGCAACATCTTATCCGTCTGTCGGGGTTTCCTTTTTTACGATTTTACTGCCAATTATCTTAATGATCGGAACGGTTATTGTACCGTTCGTCCGGATGCCTGCCCAATTGGCCCATTTTTTAAATTTTATCGGAAACCCGTTGATTGCATTATTGATTTCAGTGTTTGTCGCCTATTATTTGCTTGGAACCAGACAGGGCATCGGGCGGAATTTGATCAATAAACTGACCGGGGAGTCCCTCGCTCCTCTTGCCTCGATCATGATGATCATCGGTGCAGGCGGGGCATTTAAACAAGTGCTGATTTCCTCTGGTGTCGGTGATGCGATTGCCCAGGTTGCCACGCAATGGCAGCTTTCCCCGCTTGTCATGGCCTTTGTTGTAGCCGGCCTGATCCGGATCGCAACCGGTTCTGCAACGGTCGCACTGACCACGGCAGCAGGCATCGTCGATCCGATTGTTGTCCACATGACAGGGATCAATCTTCCGCTGTTGGTTATTGCAACCGGTGCAGGATCACTCATGTTCTCCCATGTCAACGATGCCGGTTTTTGGCTTGTTAAAGAATATCTCGGGCTGTCTGTCAAACAGACGTTTAAAACCTGGACCGTATTGGAAACCTTGTTGTCGTTTGCAGCATTCTTTATTGTCCTGATCATCAATCTGTTTGTATAATCAGGAAAAACACGGGAGGATTCCTCCATGCACAAAAATACCCTGGCGAACATTGCCAGGGTATTTTGCACTTGGCTTTAAACAAATCCGCTTACCGGTGCTCCCGCCTCGCGAAATCGACAAACCGGAATTTGTCCAGCCTGTGGCGCGATTCGGTATATTGCAAAAGGCTTGCATCATCCAAATAAACATGGTTCCGGACAACGACGACATGATTGTACTCGTCCATGTCAAGATACTTGTAGTCTTCCTCTGTTGCTTTTTCGACTGTGATTTCTTTTTTCGCAAAGCTGATCACAAGGCCGAGTGTTTTTTCAAAATACTGGTAGAGCGAGATTTCACAAATATCTCTTGTAATCGACGGGACAAACTTTTTCCGGATGTAATCCTTATCCAAAATGATGTTCTCATGGTCAATTTCCCGCGACCGGACTACCTGCCATACTTCTTCTTTTCCGGATATTTTCAACTGCCGGGCCAGGGCATCGTCCGGTCTGATGAGGACAAGTTCATGGACATTCGTGCGCCATGGCTTCCCTGAGCTTTCCGCAATTTCACGGAAGCTGACAAGGCCTGAAACCGGAAAATCAAACTTTTTTACGTCCAGTACAACAGAACCTTTTCCCCGGATTTTTTGAATATAGCCATTCTGGGATAACAGATTGAGGGCTTTCCGGATCGTCTCCCTTGAAGCCCCGAATTGTTCCGCCAAAATATGCTCGGATGGCAGGAGGCTGCCTGCTTCCATCTCCCCGTTTTCGATTTTTTCAGCAAGCTGATGGTAAATCGTGTAATACTTGTTTTCTTTCATTTGGGATCACCACTTGTATTGTACCATGGCAAAAACGGCATTACGATTTTGTCAAAAAGTACACAACAGATTCATACGGACGCAGGGTGAAAGAATGAAAATCCAGAGAAGAATCGGGATAGTTGGAAATCAATATTTCAGCTGCCCCGTCCAGCGTCCCCGGCAGCTCAAACTGCACCGGTTCTCCGTAAAAATTATTCACGACCAGCAGCTTGCTGTCTTCACTTGTCCGCAAATAAGCAAAGATTCGCGGATGATCCGGAAGCAATAGCTGAAAGTCCCCATCTGTGATGACATCATACGTTTTTCTTAACTGAATGAGTTTTTGATAATGGTAAAAAACGGAGTTCGGATCTTTCAGCGCTTTTTCTACGTTAATATCAGGGTAGTTGGAAGCGACCGCAATCCATGGCGTGCCTTCAGTAAACCCGCTGTTTTTCGTACTGTCCCATTGCATCGGCGTACGCGAATTGTCCCTTGATTTCCGCATTAATATTTCCATGATTTCCGCATGGCTTTTTCCACGGCTCTGTAAAATGTTGTACATATTAAGGGACTCGACATCCCGGTACTGTTCAATCCGGTCAAAATGCGCATTGGTCATGCCGATTTCTTCTCCCTGGTAAATATAAGGCGTTCCCTGCATCATATGGATCACCGTTGCCAGCATTTTCGCCGATTCCACCCGGTACTTGCCGTCATCGCCGTATCTTGATACGATTCTCGGCTGGTCGTGGTTGCACCAGAATAAGGCGTTCCAGCCGCCGCCTTTATGCATGCGCGTCTGCCATGTGGACAGAATCTTTTTCAGTGCTAGAAAATCAAAATCGGCAGCCGTCCACTTGTCGCCGTTTTCGTAATCGACCTTCAAATGATGAAACTGAAACACCATGTCCAGCTCACGGGAAGCCGGGTTCGTATAGCGGATGCTGTTTTCAATCGTGGTTGAAGACATTTCCCCGACAGTCATCGCATTATATTTTGAAAACACTTTCTCGTTCATTTCATGCAAAAATTCATGGATGCGCGGGCCGTCCGTATAAAATTTGCGCCCGTCGCCCGGCGGGACTGATCCGTCATCATCGGGGAAATCCTGGTTTTTGGAAATCAAATTGATGACATCAAGGCGGAAGCCGTCAACCCCTTTTTCAAGCCAAAACTTCATCATGGTGTAGACTGCTTCCCGGACTTTTTCGTTTTCCCAGTTCAAGTCCGCCTGTGTCACATCAAACAGGTGCAAGTAGTACTGCCCGGTTTTTTCATCGTATTGCCATGCCGGCCCGCCGAACTTGGAGACCCAGTTGTTCGGTTCTTTCCCGTCTTTCGGGTCCCGCCAAATGTAGTAATCCCTGTACGGGTTGTCTTTCGATGATGCGCTTTCGATAAACCATCTGTGCGCGGTTGAAGTATGGTTGACAACGATGTCCATCATGATTTTTATATTTCGTGCATGCGCTTCTATAAGCAGTTGCTCAAATATTTCCATCGTACCGTACGTCTCATCAATGGCATAGTAGTCGCTGATGTCATATCCGTTATCGCGCTGCGGGGACGGATAAACCGGCGTCAACCAAATGACATCGATGCCAAGCTTTTTCAAATAATCTAGTTTCTCAATAATCCCTTCAAGGTCGCCAATGCCATCCCCGTTTGTATCTTTAAAGCTTTTAGGGTAAATTTGATAGACAACTGCTTTTTTCCACCAAGGTTGTTCCATTTTTTCCACTCCCAAATTGCTATCGTCGTAATGCCATGAAGGCTCGAAATATGATTTGGATGTTAAAGCGATCCAATTTTATATAGCCGGAAAGCGGCCTGCCATTGTACAGTCCGCTTTCCTGTCCTTTACGCTTTTTGTCTTTTTAATTTACCGAACAAGAAGGTCAGCACGAACGGCACGACAATGACGATCGCCATACCGGTAAAAAACGTTCCCCACGAATGCGGGAAGATGGACAAGAATCCAGGGATCCCGCCGACGCCGATGGCCGGGGCTTTCACATGTCCGGTTGCCAGTACAATCCCTGCAATGGCTGAGCCGATCAGTGCGCAAACAAACGGATATTTGAAGCGGAGATTGACACCGAACATCGCCGGTTCCGTAATACCGAGATAAGCAGAAACGGAAGATGTGCCGGCCATCCCTTTATCCACTTTGTTCTTTGCCAAAAACATCATGGCAAGCGCAGCCGAACCTTGTGCAATATTGGACATGCAGAGAATCGGCCACAAATACGTGCCGCCAGCGCTCGAGATCAACTGGAAGTCGACCGCAAGAAAAGCCTGGTGCATCCCTGTAATGACAAGGAGCGCATAGCAGCCGCCGTAAAGCAGGCCGCCGATTGCCGGTACATGGTTAAATACATATACGACAAGGCCTGTAATCCAGTTCCCGATGCCAAAAGTCAGCGGCCCGACTGCCACGAATGTCACAAATCCGGTTACAAGTAAAGCAATGGGGGCGACAAGCAGCAACTGAATGGCATCCGGGATCCGTTTTTTCAGCCATAGTTCAAGTTTCGCCAGAATAAAGGACGATACGAGGACCGGCAGCACCTGCCCCTGATAGCCAATTTTATTGACATGCCAGCCAAACAGATTCCATACCGGGATAGAGTGGCTTTTCAGTGCTTCACCGTATGAATAAGCATTCAATAAGTCCGGATGGATCATCATCGCGCCGAGCACAATCCCGAGAAGCGGATTGCCGCCAAACCGTTTCACAGCCGACCACCCGATTAAGATCGGCAGGAACGTGAAGGCGGTATTGGCAATGATGTTAATCATGTCCGCAAGCCCGGCCCAGCTTTCGTGAACTTGAATAAAAGACTTATGGGCGTAAAAAATGCCCTGGCCTGTCAAAAGATTGTTCAATCCCATTAACAAACCAGCTGTCACGATTGCCGGCAAAATCGGGATGAAAATATCGGAAAGCATTTTGACAAATCGTTGAAGCGGATTCATTTTCTTTGCGGCTTCGTTTTTCACATCTTCTTTTGAAGCGTGCCCGATACCCGTCAGTTCAACCATTTTGTCATATACTTTGTCCACTGTCCCTTGGCCGATCACAACCTGGTACTGTCCGTTTGCTGAAAAAGAACCTTTGACAAGATCGATTTTCCCCAGTTTTTCTTTGTCTACTTTTCCTTCATCTTTTAATGCAAACCGCAGCCGTGTCACACAGTGCGTTGCCACGGCAATATTGTCTTTTCCGCCTACTGCTTCAACAATTTGTTTTACAGATTCATTGCTGATTTTCGCCATGTTGTCATTCCTCCTGTCTTGTTGGCGATCTTACAACTGGGCAACCATGACCACCGTTTCTTTCGGCATAGCATCCAAATTTATTTTTTTGTCAAGATGAACTGCCTCGCCGTTTGTCACCACGATGGATGTGATGGTATCCGCCGCTTTTTCTTGAATCAATGCCAGATCAAAGGTGATGAGCGTATCGCCTTTTTTCACCTTATCGCCTGCTTTTACAGCGGTTTCAAATCCTTCCCCGTTTAATGTCACCGTTTCCAACCCAATATGAATTAAAAGTTCCAGCCCGGATGCGCCGCGCAGCCCGATGGCATGCTTCGTCGGAAAGACTTGCACCACTTCCCCGTCAAATGGCGCCACGAGGAGGCCTTCGGTTGGTTTTATCGCAATGCCGTCCCCCATCATTTTTTCGGAAAAAGTTGGGTCCGGCACTTCTTCAATGGCAACAACCTGCCCTCTTACCGGAGCAAAAATACGTTCTTCCTTTGGCTTCTTTTGAAATAATTTAAACATGATTGCCACCTCACTTTATTTCACAAAACCGTTTTCATTTACTCGTAATCTTGTATATACATCTTACATTCTCATCATATCCTGTATATACAAGTTTGTCAATAGCGCTTTCTTTTTCCCAGAAATAAAATGCTGCCGGTGTTTCATGGGGTGGGAAAATACGATTCAGGCATTGATTGAAGAGGCAAGGGGCAGACTACTAGATATGCTGATGCTAGGGCAGGGAATTGAAAAATTGTGGCAGGATCGTGGAATAACCTAACATGTCGATGGACGAGGGCAAAAATAAACTTAAGTTTTTACCATAAGCTCAAGCACCCATTTGCATGATAACTCCATTTTACAGCAGGCAACAGGCTGCAATATTTTGTGCATTTTATATCGCAGACAAATTTCGTGCCGGGCAATTTCCACCCGATACGGGGCGAAATTCCCGGCACAGATTAAAACTTTGGACTACCTTTGCAACAAGAGGTTCACGCATTCAACGATGCACCGTAACGTTTCCGCGGCACGCCCCGGCATAATCCGGTCACTTTTTCAGGAGCCCTTCTTTTACTAAAAAGGCTCTTGCAACATCTTCCGCTTTCTTACCTTTGACACCGACTTCATAATTCATTTTCTGCATTTGGGTGTTTGTAATCTTCCCGGCCAGCTTGTTCAATGCCGGCACAATTTCCGGATATTTGTCAACCGTTTCCTGCCGCAATAAAGGCGAACCCTGGTATGGCGGGAAGAAATGCTTGTCATCTTCAAGAACGACCAGGTGATACCTTTGCAGTTCGCCATCTGTGGAGTAGGCGTTCATTAGATTCACTTTGCCTTGTTGGATGGCATGGTACCGTACAGACGGATCCATTGTCACCACATGAAAATGCAACCCGTATTTTTTTGACAAACCGGGATATCCGTCTTTGATATCGGCAAATTCGGGGGTAAATCCGGCTTTTACGTCCTGTTCGACTTTTACAAGGTCCGATATCTTTTTCAAATGGTATTTCTTTGCAAAACTTTGCGGAACTGCAATCGCATAAGTGTCATTAAATTTCATTGGGCGTAACAATGCCATCTTGTATTTTTTGGCCATGCCTGCTTTTGCTTGCGCGTACACTTCCTTGCCGGCTGTGCTGACAGGGTTCTCTTTCAGCATGTTGACGATGGCTGTCCCGGAAAATTCCGGATAAAGATCGATATCCTTTGACTGCAACGCATTGAAAACAAAGGTTGTATCGCCCAACCCTGTTTTTAACTTCACTTTTAAATCTGTGTTCTCTTCAATCAGCAACTTGTACATATTGTCCAGAATTTCCGGTTCCGACCCCAGCTTGCCGGCAATCACAATCGTTTTTTGCCCGTCTTTATGAAGCAAGTTTGGCGCAACCAGTGAACCAACGATCAACACGATCATCAAGATAAAAATGCCGGATGCCACCATCATCTTCTTAAAAGAAACTTTTTCAAGCTGCCGGAGCAAAACATCGAAAAGAATGGCCAACAGGGCAGCAGGAATGGCACCGAGAATGACAAGGGCATAATCATTCCGGTCGATGCCAAGCAGGATAATGTCACCCAATCCGCCGGCTCCGATCAGCGCCGCAATCGTCGCTGTTCCGATAATCAAAATGGCAGCCGTCCGGATCCCTGCCATGATGACCGGCATGGCCAGAGGGAGCTCCACTTTTATCAGCCGTTTTCTTCTGTTCATTCCCATCGCCCTTGCTGCTTCCAATAATGAAGGGTCAATTTCTTTAATGCCAGTGTAGGTGTTGCGCAAAAGCGGAAGCAGGGCGTATGCGACGAGCGCAATCACGGCCGGGACGGTCCCTATGCCAAAAAGCGGAATTAACAGGCCGAGCAAAGCCAAAGATGGAATGGTTTGCAGCACGCCGGTTATGCCAATAATGGTTTCCGCGATTTTTTGTTTCCGCGTTAAATAAATGCCGAGCGGGATCGCGATCAATAACGAGAAAAAAAGCGCAATTAATGAAATTTCTATATGTTGTAAAAGGGCGTTCAAAAGCTGGGCTCTCCGGTTTGAAAAGGTGGTGATGAAACTACTCATGCATCCGGCCTCCATCCCTTAAGTATTGTGACATGACTTTCATGGCGTGCGGGCGGTTGATCACCCCGACCATTTTTCCGCCATCCATAACGGCAATTTGTTCAAACGAGGCCAGCTGTTCGAATACCTCTGCCAATGGAGCCTGTAAAGAAACAGTTTCCGTTTGGAGCAATATTGCCTGTTGTTCTTCTGTAACCGGGATCATGAGTTCCTCCAGGCGGACCGGCACCTGTTTGTTCCCGACAAATTCGCGTACAAAATCGTTCGCGGGGTTGGTTAAAAATGCATGCGGCGTCCCGACCTGAACGATTTCCCCGTCTTTCATGAGACAAATCCGGTCCCCGAGTTTCAATGCTTCCCGCATATCATGGGTAACAAAAACGATTGTCTTTTTCAGCCTCTGTTGAATTTCAAGCACATCATCCTGCAATTTTTCCCGGCTGAACGGATCGAGCGCGCTGAATGGTTCATCCATCAAAATGATTTCCGGATCGGCAGCCAAAGCCCGTAGAACGCCCACTCTTTGTTGTTGCCCTCCGGAAAGTTCATGAGGTTTCCGGTTCCGGTATTCTTTCGGGTCCAGGCCCACCATTTCCAGCAATTCATCGACACGGGTACGGATTCTTTTTTTGTCCCAGTTTTTCAGTTCCGGCACAACCGCAATATTTTCCGCAATGGTCATATGCGGGAAAAGCGCAATTTGTTGGAGCACGTATCCGATATCCCAGCGAAGTTCATGAATATCATAATCGCTGATTTTCTTTCCGTTAATTCGGACCCAGCCTTTTGACAGTTCGATGAGGCGGTTGATCATTTTTAATGTTGTCGTCTTCCCGGAGCCGCTCGGGCCGATCAGAACGAAAAATTCCCCTTTTTCTATTTCCAAATCCAGAGACTTTACAGCAAGGGTCCCGTTCGGAAACTGTTTCGATACATGTTCAAACCGGATCATTTTATCTCTCCTTTATCAATGAATTCTCGATTATCCGGCACTTGAACTGCACCGGGTTTTCGGAATAAAATGCTTCTGCGTTCATTTTCCGGCAAATTTTTGGTGAATTCGTAGACTAAGCACGATCCGCGTTTATTTTTGGCAAAATATCGGCCTGTTCCTTCATATATAACCTGTCTGTGTTTACTTTTAACCAAAATTTCGCTTGTTTCCTTAACGTAGAGCGCTTCTATGTTAAGATACGCGGCGGATTTCAGCTGCTTCCTTAACGTAGAGCCACTCTATGTTAAGATACAAGACAGATTTCGCCTGCTTCCTTAACGTAGAGCCCTTCTATGTTAAGATACAAGACAAATTTGGCTCCCTTTCTTAACGTAGAGCCTCTCTATGTTAAGATACGCGGCGGTTTTGGCTTGCTTCCTTAACGTAGAGCCTCTCTATGTTAAGATACGGCGAAGGTTTGGCTCGCTTCCTTAACGTAGAGCCCTTCTATGTTAAGATACAAGACAGATTTCAGCTGCTTCCTTAACGTAGAGCCTCTCTATGTTAAGATACACGGCTGTTTTCGCGCGCTTCCTTAACGTAGAGCGCTTCTATGTTTAAGATACACGGAAAATTTCAGCTGCTTCCTTAACGTAGAGCTCTTCTATGTTAAGATACAAGACAGATTTCAGCTGCTTCCTTAACGTAGAGCCTCTCTATGTTAAGATACGCGGCGGATTTGGTTCGCTTCCTTAACGTAGGGCCACTCTATGTTAAGATACAAGACAGATTTCGGCTGCTTCCTTAACGTAGAGCCTCTCTATGTTAAGATACACGGCAGATTTGACTTGCTTCCTTAACGTAGAGCCTCTCTATGTTAAGATACACGGCAGATTTGACTTGCTTCCTTAACGTAGAGCCTCTCTATGTTAAGATACACGGAAAATTTCAGCTGCTTCCTTAACGTAGAGCGCTTCTATGTTAAGATACACGGCGGTTTTGGCTCGCTTCCTTAACGTAGAGCGCTTCTATGTTAAGATACAAGACAAATTTGGCTCCCTTTCTTAACATAGAGCCACTCCAGATTCACCTTTCAACCAAAATTTTGCGGGATTTTCACACTGACAACCGTTTTACACACGGTTCCATTCCTTATAAGGATCTCTCTTGGTCGAATCAGGCCAACATTGGATATTTTTATAAAATAAATCTGCCAAAAAAGAACAATTGTTCCTCATTATATTACATTAACGAATGGTTTGTCTACATCCCCGCTTACTCATTGATATACCCCTTGGAAAATAAAAAAAGCGGATGCTCCCGCCGTAAAAACAGTGGCGTTCCCCGGCAAGCAACCCGGCCGGGGAACGCTCATTGTAAAAATACAGCAATCATGTTTATCAGAACCGTTCCATTGCCATCAGGATTCTTCGCCCGTGTCTTTCAAGCTTTCCCTGCATCATGCCAAAACAAAACAGCGCTTGCCGAACGAATCGGAATCGTTCAGCAAGCGTTCGTGATTACGCCCGGCCGCGGAAAACTTCCCGGTTAATCAAATTGGGCGGGCATTCTCCAAGCAGCCCCTTCGTGAGATTTTCAACCGCAAGTTTTGCCATTGCATAGCGTGTTTCGTGTGTAGCAGAGCCAACGTGCGGAAGGGTGATGACATTGTCCATTTTTAAAAGCGGGTTATCCGGCGAAACGGGTTCCTGTTCATATACATCAAGGCCGGCCGCATAAATGACTTTTTCCTGAAGGGCTTTGACAAGCGCCGCTTCGTCTACTGTCGTGCCCCTTGAACCATTGACAAAAACGGCCGTTTTCTTCATCACTTTGAATTCCCGTTCCCCGATTAACCGGTGCGTTTCCGGGGTAAGCGGCACCATCAGGCAAATGAAATCCGATTTTTCCAG
Organism: Weizmannia sp. CD-2023; assembly: GCF_036225245.1. Lineage (NCBI taxonomy): Bacteria > Bacillati > Bacillota > Bacilli > Caryophanales > Bacillaceae > Heyndrickxia > Weizmannia sp. CD-2023. The sequence goes on along the minus strand of NZ_JARTJQ010000081.1, from coordinate 14,558 downwards.
CAGTTCATCAAGCTCACAGTATACCGCATCATACAGCTGCTCGGCTTCCGGGTCGCGGGAACGGTTATGGTATAAAATGTCCATATCAAAACCGAAATGGGCCCGTTTCGCAATTTTGCTTCCGATTCTGCCCATACCGATAATGCCAAGCGTTTTATGGTGGATATCAATACCGTAATGTTCAGTAGAAACAGGCGCTTTCCAATTGCCGTTTTTGACAAGCCGGTCCAGTTCCGTAAATCGCCGCGCCGCTGCAAGCATCAAGCCAAAGATGGTATCCGCTGTTGTTTCATCGAGCACACCCGGCGTATTGGTTGCCATAATCCCCCGCTCTGTCAGCAACGGGATATCGAGATTGTCATATCCGACCGTTATATTGCTGATGATTTTCAAGGCCGGTGCGTGGTCCAGCAATTCTTTTCCCGCCCGGAGCCAGGAACCGAGCAGCCCGTCCGCTTCCGTTAAGTCAGGCAGAAGATCGGAAATATCCTTGCCCCCTGGTATGTAGCGTACTTCAAATATTTCCTTCAGCTTTTCAATCAAATCCCCAGGCAGTTCGCTGTATACCAATACTTTTTTCGCCAAATGAGCCATCCCCCTTTGTTTACGTTATTCTTGTAAAATTATAACAAAGAATAAGGCGAGCGTCCTTTAACCGGGTTTCCGGAATGTGCGATTTTTTGTAATCTCCCGGCCAAAATAGGAGAGGATAAGAAAAAGCCAATCCTGGAATCGGGGTGTTGAAGCATGGTATTCCTTATCATTTTGATGATCGTCCTGAATCTGTTTGCTTTTCTCATGCCAAAAAAATTTAGCGGCATTGAAATGCTGTGCACCACCCTGTTTGCCATGTACCTTGAATTAATCGTCAATTTATTTCTGGATCTCAAGTATGATCTTTTTGGATACTTTACAAAAGGAGTCGACTGGAAAGCCCTTTGTTATTTGTTTGGGATTTATCCGGCCATCAATATTACCTTTATCAACTTTTTTCCAAACAGGTTCCGCACCCGGTTCCTCTATATTGCAGGATGGACGATCGTGGCGATGGTTTTTGAGTTTTTGTTCATCATGACGGGTACGTTTTACTACAATGGCTGGAAACCTGTGTATTCTGCTATTGCGTACCCTATCCTCTTTTGCATCCTGGCGTTATTCTATCAGCTTGTTCATATGCTTTTGCTCAAATATACCCTCAACCGCTAGGCATCCAAAAAAATGGTTAAAGAAACCGCGGCACTGAACGCCCCGGGCTTGTGGCAGCCGCCGTATCTGGCACGGGAAAAGTCTGGCAGGATTTGCTAAAATAGAAAGAAAGTCATTGAGGTGGAGACATTGAAAAACAAAGTTATTTTGCTTGCGTCGGATCAGCTTGGAAAAGGGGAACAAGAATTGGGGGAAGGATTGTTGGAAACCTTCTTTACCATCCTGAAGCAAAAGGAAGAACTGCCTGCCACTGTTTTTTGCGTAAACCGCGGTGTGTTTACGTTAACAGAAGGCTCGCTCGTTTCCCTTCAATTGAAAGAATTGGAGGAAAAAGGCGTGGACGTTCTTGCTTGTAAAACCTGTGTGGACTTTTATGGGCTAAACGAAAAACTTGCAGCTGGAAAAATCAGCAGCATGGCACAATTTGCAGAATTAGCATCCAAATATGAAGTCCTTACGTTATCCTGACCAGGTGGAAAAATCCTATCCGGAACAAAAAATAGAGAAAAAGCCCTGCATCAGGCAGGGCTTTTCCTGTTCTTGTTCTTGCTAAATCCCGGCGATGTCACGTGCGCCTAACCAGCTTCGAAATGCCGAGGCCGCCGCCGACACAAAGCGAGGCAAGGCCGGTGCGCACATTTCTTTTTTCCATTTCATGCAAGAGCAACAGCGGAAAAGCCCTGCGTCTGACAGAGTTTTTCCTCATTTTTCCAAAAATCCGGAAAATCCCGGCGATGTCACGTGCGCTCGACCAGCTTCGAAATGCCGAGGCCGCCGCCGACACAGAGCGAGGCAAGACCAGTGCGCACATTTCTTATTTCCATTTCATACAAGAGTAATAGCGAAAAAGTTTTGCGCCTGACAAAGGTTTTCCGCATCTTTCCAAAAACCAGGCAAAAGCCGGCAATGTCACGTGCGCTCGACCAGCATCGAAATGCCGATACCGCCGCCGACACAGAGCGAGGCAAGGCCGGTGCGCATATTTCTTTTTTCCATTTCATGTAAAAGTGTGACGAGAATTCTTGCGCCGGATGCCCCGATCGGATGCCCCAGTGCAATCGCCCCACCGTTAACATTGACTTTTTCCGGATCAAGCCCCAAATCCCTGATAACGGCAAGGCTTTGGGAAGCAAAAGCTTCGTTCAGCTCGATTAAATCCACTTCTTCAAGGGATGCACCGGTCTTTTCAAGCAGCTTTTGAATTGCGTAATAAGGGGCATAACCCATGATGGAAGGGTCCGTTCCTGCTTCTGCATACCCTTTGATGACCCCGAAATAAGGAATCTTTTTTTCATCCGCAAGTGATTTTTCCATTAAAACAATAGCAGCTGCGCCGTCATTGATCCCCGAAGCATTCCCTGCTGTGACAGTACCGTCTTCGAGAAAAGCGGGTTTCAGCTTCGCGAGCTCATCAAGCGTCGTATCGGGGCGGACATGCTCATCCTCGGTAAACAGCATCTCGCTTCTTCTCTGTTTTACTTTTACCGGCACAATTTCATCTTTGAAACGGCCGGCCTTTTGCGCCTGCGCGGCTTTTTGCTGGGATTGAAGCGCAAAACAGTCCTGTTCTTCGCGGGAAATGCCGAATTTTGCCGCCACATTTTCCGCCGTCAAACCCATATGGATGCCTTCAAATGCATCCGTCAGGCCGTCGCGCAGCATGCTGTCTGCCATCGCCATATTGCCAAGCTTATGGCCCCAGCGTGCCTGTTCTGCAAGAAAGGGCGCACGCGACATGTTTTCCGCCCCGCCGGCAACTGTTATTTTCGCCTCACCAAGCTGAATCATCTGGGCAGCAAGCAGCACAGCTTTCAATCCGGAGCCGCATACTTCATTCACGGTTACGGCAGGCACTTCATACGGAATGCCGGCTCTGACTGCCATTTGCCGGGCCGGATTTTGGCCGAGACCCGCCGACAGAACATTGCCAAAAACGGCATAATCGACCTCCTGTGCGGAAACGCCGGCGCGCCGGATCGCTTCTTCTGCGGCAATCGCACCCAGTTCCACAGCAGATATATCTTTTAAACTGCCGCCGAATTTCCCGATCGGGGTCCGGACGGCGCTGATAATCGCAACTTCATGCATATACGTTTACTCCCTCTCTGTCATTTCCCATCCACAATCCTAGCAACTTGTACTATAATGGGAAGGTGTCCGTGCATCGTGATAAGTTGTATTTCGACACCGTTTATATTAAATTATTTAGTACAGTTTCTCAAATTTCAATAACAATTCCTGTAAAAAAGGTGTGAATAGCAGTTGCAAATCGGAATAGACAAGATCGGGTTTTATACCCCGCATTTATATGTTGACATGGAAAAACTGGCACTTGCCCGGAATGAGGACCCTGGAAAATTTTTAATCGGAATCGGCCAGGAAAAAATGGCCGTCGCCCCGGTGACCCAGGATGCGGTGACGCTCGCTGCCAATGCGGCGCTCGAAATTTTAACAGACGAAGATAAAGAAAAGATCGATTTCGTGATTTTCGGCACGGAATCCGGCGTCGACCACTCAAAGGCAGCTGCAATTTATGTGCACCGGTTGCTCGGCTTAAAACCGGAAGTACGGGCCGTTGAAGTGAAAGAAGCATGCTTCGGTGCTACGGCAGGGCTGCAAATGGCAAGAGGGCATATCGCCCTGCATCCGGAAAGCAAAGTGCTCGTGCTCGGGTCGGATATTTCAAGATACGGATTAAATACTTCAGGAGAGGTTACCCAAGGGGCGGGCGCCGTCGCCATGGTCGTAAGCGCCCATCCGAAAATTCTTGCGATCGAAGAACCGAGCGTGTATCATACGGAAGACATCATGGACTTTTGGCGGCCGGTCTATTCGGATTCCGCTTATGTGGACGGCAAGTTTTCCAATGAAAAATACATCAGTTTCTTCCAAAATGTCTGGAAGCAGTACAGAGAAAAAACCGGCTTTACGTTAAGTGATTTCAAAGCCATTTGCTTCCATATGCCGTATACAAAAATGGGCTTAAAAGCGCTGAGAACGGTGCTGGATGAAACGGATGAAGACGGGCGCGAAAGACTTCTTGCCCATTATGAAACAAGCAAAAGTTATAACAAAATAGTCGGGAACATTTATACCGGCGCTTTGTATTTGAGCCTGCTTTCCCTGCTCGAACAAAATACAAATATAGAAGCAGGTGCGAGGATCGGCCTGTACAGCTACGGTTCCGGCGCAGTCGGGGAATTTTTCTCAGGGATTCTGCAGCCGGGCTACCGTAAAGCCTTGCAGCCGGCTCGCCATCAGCAAATGCTCGAGGCACGAAAAGAAATTAGCATTGCCGAATACGAAGCCATTTTTACAACATCGCTTCCAAACGACGGATCGGCCGTTACCTTGCCGGTGAACGAGGATCCGGCCACCGTTTGCCTTGCCGGAATCGAAGGGCACAAGCGGCAATACATCAATAAAAACATGTAAAAACGAGAGGCATGCTTAAAGCGTGCCTCTGGTTTTTGCTAAAGAGAATAAGCGCAGGCCACTTTCCAAAAACGGAGAGGTCGCCGTAAGCCCGGGCCTCAGTGGTTTCATCCTGCTTTAGAAAAACCCACCTGCCTGCCAGAAGCCACTGAAAAGCTCCAAAAGAAAAAAACGGTGGGACATCACCATAATCGTGTCTCACCGTTTTTTTCCTATATTTTGTTCAGTGCCTCGATATTCTTGGCGCCGTTTTTCATACCCGCGTGTTTTTTCTTCCTATTTCTGTTCAGTGCCCCCGCCTGTCATCCTCTGATTTCTTTTAAAATTTCCTTTGCCGTAGCAAGATCAATTGTCCCGCTTTGTTTTAGTTTTTCTGCAACCCGGTCAATTTCGCTTCCAGAGGCACCTGCTGTGATAGCGAGCGATTTGGCGTGCAGTGCCATATGCCCTTTTTGAATCCCGTCTGTTACAAGGGCTTTGATGGCGGAAAAGTTCTGGCCAAGCCCAGCGGAGACAATGATCGATTCCAGTTCTTTTGCATTTTGGTAACCCAGCAACCGCTTGCTGAAACCGGCAGCAGGGTGGATGCTGATCTGGCCGCCGACTGTCCCGACCGGAAGCGGAAGGGTGAGGCTGCCAAGCAGGTCTCCGTTTTCTGCCTTGCTCCAAATAGAAAGGGAACGATACTTGCCGGACCTTGCTGCATAGGCATGGGCACCCGCTTCAATTGCGCGCCAATCGTTTCCGGTTGCGATCACAACGGCATCAACGCCGTTCATAATGCCTTTGTTATGCGTTGCAGCCCGGTAAGGATCCGCGTATGCAAATTGGGCGGCTTCAATGATCCGGTCGCGGACTTCTTCACCGGACATGCCGTTTTTTTCAAGCAATGACACGGGAATCCGGCATTCGGCCGTTGCCAGGCATTCAGTGGCATAATTGGAGAGAATGCCCATTAATGCCCGTCCCCCTGTCCACTCTTCCAAATGCGGTTTGATCGCCTCCGCCATGGTATCGATGATATTCGCACCCATTGCTTCCAGCGTATCAATATGGAGATGGACAACAAAAAAAGCAGGTGTGCCGGCTTTTTCATCAGCCGGGATCAGACGGACTTCCAATTTCCGGGCCCCGCCGCCCCGCTTCACAATCGAAGGCTTGGCTTCATTTGCCGTTTGCAAAAGTTCTTCCTCATGGGCCATCACCACCGTTTTCGCACGGATCGGATCCGGAACGTCCATTAACGCCACCTGCCCGATCATCATACGATTGCTCACTGTCGTTCGGAAACCGCCTGCCTTGTTGATGATTTTTGCCGCCGAACTTGCCGCCGCCACAACAGAAGGCTCCTCAATCGCCATCGGGACGACATACTCTTTTCCGTCAATCAGAAAGTTCAATGCCGTACCATATGGCAATTCATATTTGGCAATCTGGTTTTCAATCATATGGTCCGCCGTTTCATCCGGCAGCACAAGCCCTTTTTCAAGCAGCGCGGCATCTTCGGCTGAAATGGCCTTCGCCTGTTCCAGCGCCTTGATTCTTTCAAGCCGGTTTTTTTCGTAAAATTTATGCAAAGGTTGCTTTTCCATATTTTCCTCCTCTGTGCGCGATAAAGTGCATACATTTATTTTAACGCATTTCAGGGGGAAAACCAGCCATCCAATTTTCCAGCTTGCCATCTTCCTTCGTGCGTTTTTTTATCTTAATAGCCACGTAGATAATTTTTAATAATTTAGTTTACTCAGAAGAAACGGGGTGCTCTCCACTTCATAGTTGAATTATAAAAATTTTGCCTTTTTCTCGGTATCTCCGAAAAAAGCCGGAGATTTTCGTTAAAAGATATAAGAAAATTGTTATTTTCTATGGCGGTTTTATCATACATTCGTATAATTAATCTTAGAAAGGGAGTGGGAAAAGCGATGCTGGATCACTTCACCGATGCATAAATACCAGCGGAGATTAACGCTACACGGTTGTATCAAACCCTTCCGCCAAACCGAAAAGAGGTGGAGAGGATTATCTTCTTCCTCGCTAAAACGATATCTTAGCATCGCACAAACACTATGAAAAAAATACTGTTGATTTTCTTCTGGGCAGCTGTTGCATTGTATCTTTATTTCGGAGACAGATTTAATCAAACACTTCATCTTGTTTCCGGAGCTGTTTTATCCGTAATCGGTACAGTCGTTGTTGTATGGTATTTCGTAAAATTATTTAAACGCAGGGAATCATATGACAAATAAAAAGTTCGACCAGGCCTCTTATAATAACAAAAACAGAGAGCACAGGCGCTATTTACCCCTGCGCTCCTCCGCCCGTTCTTTTATTCGTAACATGGCAACAGAAGAAGATCTGAATGAACTTGAACAACTCATCAAGGAAAAAAGAAATATTCCTAAAGATTGTTGGCTGCACAGGAGCTGTCCCAATAGTCGATCAATGGCTGATGGGAGTCCCTCATTTATTTAACCGGCTGCTGATTCACTATATGGGACCAGCTGACAGATAAAGCGAGGAGTATGCCTTCATCATTTGCAGGTTATGTCCTTGCAGCTATACGCCTTCTGCCTCCAATTAACAGTAGAAATGCAATAACAATATAAACCACTGCCCCCGTAAGGCATCCTCTTAATGTGAGATGGGCATCCACTTCCGGCCCGCTACTGATAAAACTAATAAAATCGATTGCTGCATGAAGCATGATCGGGAGTATTAAACTTCCCGAGCGAAGATATAAGGCACATAAAACTAGGCCTAAACAAGTAACCTGGATGACCTGCAACGTTGTAATATAAAATGATTGATGAAAAAGGTTAATAAAATGAAATCCGCCAAAAATCAACCCGGAATACAGGCAGGCTTTTATTCTCCCTGCATAAGCCGCTTTTCCTTCTTTTAAATAGAAACTGATTTTAGAAAAAATAATTCCCCTGAAATAATATTCTTCGAAGAGCGCGACAATCACTGAAATCCCGCCGGCCTTTAATATATCTAGCAATGCATGACCGGAAGATACCAATATATCAATCATAAAGAAAAAGAAGACGGGTATCATAATCAGCAGAGTTTCTTTAAAAGAAGACTTTATCCGCCATGTTACTTTTTGTTTTAAAAACAACACATTTAAAACGAAAACACTTACAAGCAGCACCAATTCTTCAACAAATACTTTCGTGATGTCTCCAAAATTTGCGACAAAGGTGAATCTTAAACAAATTAGAACAAAGGCAACCCATGCCATCGAACAAATCATCACCCAACAATCACGTGTTTTTCTCATGAACGCCCACCAGCCATTCGTATCATTTTTCAAACCAAATATGATTTTAACATAATCTCAGGCTGTATTCCGGCGTTCGCTTTTTACAAGCTGTGTCATATGGCTGACCAAAGAAAAAAGAAACATTCTTAAATGCTAGCAACCCTCTAGTATCCCGCTGTAATTGACGTTCAAGGGAAGCCCCTTTTTGACCATTTTCAAATCAATTTGGCTACAAAAACGATGGCATAGGCAGAAGGAATAAGCAGGAATAGCGATGCGAATGTGCCCACTGTTTTGCTACCTACCATCGCAACAACCACCTTTCTGAAATCCTCTTCACTGCATTTGCCATCGATCACATCATCGGTCATGATGGATAGCTGCGGATCAATGAAGATCGACATCAAAATGGTTGCAACTCCATTAATAATGGAAGATAAAGTGATGCATGTTGCCCTTAAATCCGGTTCAAGACTGCCGGCATAAATCGGCGCCAAAGAACCAACTGTTAATAAAGCAACTGTTACCAGATTGTAAATAATAATTTTCACCGGCAGCTTTCTAAAGTTGAGCTGTAAAATATTTTCTTTTACAGGTACAGCAACGCAGTCCTTCATATAATGAAGACCTGCCTTGGAAAAACTGTGCAGAACCAGCTTAGGAATAGACCGGTCAGCCGAGAAGTACAAAACGCCCCGGTAAAATAGTCTTTGGAAAGTTGGAATGAGCAAAGCGCCAACCGCAGTGGCTACTCCGGAAATAACGATGATAAGGTTAAAAATATGTAATAAGCCGTTTGTCTCCGTATGACCTTCAACATATTTCGTCAGCAGCGGTACTTGAAATGTCACTGCAATCCTGGAAATCAAGGTTAAAATATTGAAGACGGCAAAAGATACTGCAATCTTCCCTGTTCTTACCCCTACCATTCTGACCGAATAAGCTAGGGTTCCAATCAAGGATATGATGAAATTCAAGATGAACACAATGATCATCTGTAAGGCCATATTTCCACCTCCTGGGGTAAATGATCGTCGGACAATCCTTCCCATTCAAGCCCTTCTATCTTCTGTTCCATAGTCTTTGGTGCCACAAAGCTCAACTTTCATTTTACTAAACCAATTTAGCTACCAACAACTTAAAACCATGATTTCTCCCTCTATCATTGCTCAAAATCTTACCCGGTTAAGCGCCAATGGACGTTTTAGAATAGTGCTGGCTATTCCAATTTCAAAGCCATTGAAACACTTCTAACTTGAAACCCCAATTTTTCATATAATCTTATAGCCGGATTACCCTCATATACATTTAAGCGTATCTCCGTAAGTCCTTCTTCTTTTAAGGAATGTTTTGCGTATAGCATTAATTCTTTCGCTATCCCTTTTCCTCTAAACTCTTCCTTTACAAACAATTCATAAATAAACCCGACTGATTTCTCCGTAAAAGAATCTTTGCTTATACCGGTTAGTATCCATCCCAAAACTTGCTGATCCTCAACCGCAACAAAGTAGCTGCATCCCTTTTTTAAAAGGGATGCAACGATTTCCTTTGCTTTTTCAAGATTTGGCTTTGTTTCGCCCATTGTCCCCTCATAAATCGCCTGCGAAGTAAGACGTTGAATTTGTTTCATTTCCAATTGATTCGGCAATCTTATTTCCATTTATCCCTCTCCCTCGGATCAATAGAACTGAAATCCCCCAATCTTGAGGGCCATTTTTAATCCTCTCGATATTTTTCTTGGTACATCGTTTTCTCCACGAGAAATTCGCTAAAACTGCTTTTCATCTTTACCATAATGAAAGAAAATACCACAGACGTATCTTGCTTGCACTTATACTGTTTTACAATGATTAATCTCTAAATCCTCATTTCTTCTTTGATAGCTTTATCTTTTAAAATATCTAACTTAGGCGTGATGAAATAGAAAATAAAGGTCCCTAAAAGTCCGATTACAGTTAATATCCAAGCCATAACGAAGGGTGACAGGAATCCACTTAACGAGACAGTTATTCCGACTATGATCATACATAAGTCGTATTGTAAATTATAAAATGCTAAATATGCACCTCTGGCGTTTTCAGGAGGAATGGTTGCCATGTAAGATTCTTGAACAGGAGCCAATAGTACTTCTCCTAAAGTATGAAGCGCCATCATGATAAATAAAACCCAAATATTATTTGAAAACGCAATCCCGGAAAATCCAATTGTATATATAAAACAATTGACTACTAATATATTCTTATCTTTATATTTTTGTGTTAATTTGGCCGAAAACAAAGCGATTAATGCTACTAATATCGTGTTTTCACTTCTTAATAGCCCCATCATGGTGGATCCATCAATCTTCCACAATAAAAAATCTTGTATAGGCATATGTTTATCCAGCTTTATTCCAATGTAATTGGTCAATTGGTTTTCTAATGATAACAAAAGGACAGCTGCAGTTAAAAAACTTATAAAAAGTCTGTCCTGGACTACTTTCTTGTAGGTGTAGTAGACTTCTAAAATATGTTTTCTAGGCGTCATTTTTGGTGTTGCTATCGATTTGCTAGGTTTGTGGGTCTCTTTTATAAACAAGAAAATGACGATAAGGATGATCGCTGTCATAAGTGTAAGAATTAAAAATAGCTGAAACAGATACCGTTTGAAGAAAAAGGCTCCGATAATCCCGCCTATAGACATAGAGATATTATTTGCCCAGTACATAATAGAATAAATCGTCTTGCGCTGATCAGGCGTACTGACATCAATAAGCATGGCCTGATTTGCAGGTCCGGCAAGTCCCCAGCAAACACTATTCATACACATTGCGATAAATGTTAATCCATAAGATTCAAACCAAGGGGAATTACTCACTGTCATTATAAAAAATGAACAAAGTCTTAAAGACTCAGCTGTGATCATTACATTTCTTCGGCCATACTGATCCGCAATATACCCACTTAAAAGTGACATTGTAATACCGGTAAATACATTGATGAGGATCAGTAAGCCGGTAATTTTCGTTCCAAAATGATCAGCCAAGTATATAGACATAAAGGGAAGTACCATGTTACCCACTAACCTGCTGGCAAATAATTCGAAAATTCTTACTTTTATATTAACGTGAAAATCTCTAAATTTCATAATTTGATCCTCTCAAGGCCATAAAATCTGATTCGGTAAGTTTATAAATGATTCCTAAGCGAATGATTCATATGTCTTCAACCAGCATCACATCGTGCACATCCGGGATGGTACAGCGTATAATCAGTTTGGCCTCCGCTTTTTCTTCCCCACTTATTCTTTAATAGCTTTGTTTTAAATGCTTTGTGCTGCATTTCAGGGTACTGCTATTGTTAATTCGTTTCTCCAACCTTCCCAATCACATTTACACCATTGGGATCTTTTTGATTTGAAATAAGGATACCACTCATCACTGCTTTACTTATTGTAGGGGTTTCTCCTATTTTTGAGCGAATAAAATGAACTGGACTGTTTAATAATTTAGATAAATCTCTTTCGAATCCCTCTTTTTTTAAAATTAACTCCAATCCCTCCATTTTTTCACTGGATCGTGTTCCATCTATTGAGTCGGCATTACTTTGAAGCTCAATTCTAAAACCATAGGGCGTTCCTATAAAAGTTCTTCTATCATTCGTGTTAACTGGCCAGTTCATGCTCCGGGCATTGTGACAAATTTTATCGAGTTCTTTTTTTGTTACTAAAAATCCAATGTGATCAAACATAACCTTTTTCCCAAATCCAAAAGTGATGTTCATTGCACCTCTCCTGACTTCAATTATCCTGAAAGTAATAGGTTTGTTCCGGAAATCATCCCATTCCAAAGGAGGATTGAAAGTTTGATATTCTCCTTGGTATTTCCCCGTCCGAAGTGAAGTTCGAAAACCATTCTCTACATAGAATTTTTCTGTTTCCTCTAAATGAGGTGTCCAAAAATGATAATGGAATAGCAGCATATGAACCCTCCTCAAGTTTTCCCAAATTACTCTAAAATCAAGTACAGATTCTAACACTGAGCTGGCAGGGCAGGCTGGATTTGTATGTATTTCCCGGTACGCTTAAATGAACCAAGAACTCCTTTGGTAAAAGATTCTGCAAAACAGTCCCCTTTTTCGTTAAACACTATGACCGGATTATTCATTAAATCCTGTTTTTTGTATTCATTTTATCATATATTCTAAATATTATTAAGAAATTTTTCAACTTAAATCTTGTTCCCTCGACAAGGAATAGAAGAATGAAAAGTATTGTATATTGGCTGTGGAACGAAGGATTGCGATATGGAAAACGAAGGCGAAAGAAAAAAACTTAATGGTGGTAAGCTGAAACACCAGTCAAAAAGATCTTTAGCAAATAAAACTCGTTTGATCATGTCTGGTGCATACCGGCTTACACAATGGACTTGCCTGCTTGATTTTTGTAGATGACGCTTTTGACCGCCATATGACGGCCGAACTGGCTTAAAGGCAATGAAAACCGCTTATCAGGCTCGTAACTACTTTTTCCTTATTGGTTTTTCCAAATCTTGATTTACATCCACAACAGTGTTATTTTTGCAGCAGGAAAGACAATAAGAACGTGAAAATCCTGGCAGTAAAATGAGCATAAAAAACAGATGACTGCCACTGGAGGTATAACATGAGTTTTGTTTTGCCTGTTTCCGTTAAAGGCATTATCATACATAACGGTCACGTATTACTGCTAAAAAACGAACGCAATGAATGGGAGTTGCCGGGAGGAAGACTCGAGAAAAACGAAAGTCCAGAAACATGCGTGAAACGTGAAATCAAAGAAGAACTGAATTTAAAGTGCAGCGTTGAAAATATTATTGATTCGTGGGTATATGAGGTCCTTCCAAATAAATTTGTGTTTATTGTAACATATTTCTGTGTATGCGACAATTTGTCACATATTCAGATAAGCGAGGAACATATAGAATACAAATGGATTAAAATAAACCATTTAGAAAACGAACTTATACCAGAAGGATACAGGCATTCAATAACAGCGGCGGCAAAATTGGTTTACGAAAAAAAAGGATAGTCAGCAAACCCTTATAATTTGGGCTTGCTAAACGAATCTAATTTTGGATTGTATCCGGTTTGTCAGCATGCTGTTTTCGATTTTATATGAGAGTATTTACGATGTTACAGGCTCCTTGTAGCCCAAGGATTTGAAATAGAAGTGACCAGACGAAAACAATCGAGATCTACAAAAATGAGGTTGGACAAAGCCCCCACCCCAATACAATAAAAGCTGGAGAGCCTGCACCATCAGTGAGTTAAAATAGTTTTAGGCCCATTCTTAATAACACAAATGGGCCTGTTTACGTGCAAGGTCTTGGAGATTCAGACCGGCTTCGTCTTATACCGGGTGACCCTGTTGAAGCATTAAAAAAAGAAAAGGGAGAAAGGCCGTTAATACTACCTGTTATTGACTAAGCTGCTTTTCTAATATCTCTCCCGGAAGCCCATCCATCTCACAAATCTTTACAGTACAGAAACCATTTTTTAACAGAATCTTTTTTGAAGCAGTGTTATTTGGATCTATGATTGCAGTAAGCTTATGCAGACCGGCATGATTGGCTGCGTTGATTAATTTACTGGCAATTTGACCGCCGTAACCTTTTCCCCAATATTCAGGGAGTAACATATATCCAATTTCAGCCTCACTCGGCACTTCTTCATTTAAAACCAGGCTTCCGAGCCCGATGAATTTTTTTAAGCCGACATAAACTTTAAATGTCCCAAACTGTTTAAACTTTTGGTTTCGAGCTAATACTTTTTGATATTTTTGCATTGCTTCCTCTATTGACAACGCCCGTTCCGTTATCATTGCCATTACATCCGGGTTAGAGTAAAGTTTTAAATAATCATCAAAATCATCAGATCCGAACTTTTCTAAATGAATTTCTTCCATTGTAAAAACCTCACAATATACAGTTATTAAACCGGCCGGGCTTTCTAAAAAACTGAACCGCCCGGTTGCAGCATGACGTATGCCTCATATTCCCATCGAACCTTGAATAAATCATCACTTGTCAAACGAAATTGCTTTTTCTCTCCTAAAAAAATCATAAGCATTTTCTAGTGCGAATTTGCTCTGACAAATTGCGGAAATTCTTTCGTTTTGGAGTAAAAAACAAATGAATACTTCAGGGCTTTCGCGTTTCCCGGTTCCATGCATGACAGAAGTCCCCAATTTAGTTCCATGTTACCGCCCAACTCTTTTTTACTATTTTTGTGTCCGGTCAGAAGAAAGTAAACTATAAGAGTAAGAATCGTAAAATTTACCATTTACACAAGTCCAATGGCGCAATATTCCTTCTCTTGTGAAGTTGAACTTTTCCAGTAGCTTACATGATGCAGTATTCTCCAAAAAAACATATGTCGAGATTCGTTCCAGATTCCACTTGTTAAATATTTCATTCAGAAACAGCCCTAGCATTTCAGTAGCCAACCCTTTTCTCTGATGCTCAGGCGCTACAATATAATCAATTTCAGCTCGCATATTTCTTGCATTGTATCTTTTGAGCGTGATGATTCCGACAAAATCGTCTGTAGCTTTTAAATAAGCTGCATATCTTATGCCGGTTCCTTCTTTTTTCATTTGAATATTTTGTTCTATAATTTTTAACCCACATTTCGCA
>NZ_JARTJQ010000080.1:0-8256 GCF_036225245.1 Weizmannia sp. CD-2023 | reverse complement strand
CTACAAGGAGGGGAAGCATTGACCCAAACGATCCTACGCCCATTATCCGGGACCCTCGCGAAGCGTCCAAGTCCGAACTTGTATGCCGGGCGAGCCCGGAATACAAAATCTTATATTCACTTGTCAATGAGCAGCAGAATGAACTGGAAATTGACATCCACTTTGGATTTAAACTTATTATACGAGGGAGGGAATACAATGGAGAAACATTACGATGTTATTGTCGTTGGTGCCGGTTCAATGGGAATGGCAGCCGGTTATTTTCTGGCAAGGCAAGGTGTAAAAACGCTTTTGCTGGATGCTTTTGACCCGCCGCATACATCCGGCAGCCACCACGGCGAAACGAGAATCATCCGCCATGCCTACGGGGAAGGACGGGATTACGTGCCGCTCGTGTTGCGGGCGCAAACGCTTTGGGATGAACTGGAAAAGGCATCCGGAGAAAAGATTTTTGCCAAGACCGGCGTCCTCAGTTTCAGCCCGGAGGATCATGCGGCCTTTTTAAACGAAGCAATCGAAAGCGCAAATACATACAACCTCCCGATTAAAATGATGACCGGTGCGGAAGTGGAAAAACGCTGGCCTGGCATTTCACTTCCCGCTGGCTTCCAGGCCATTTATGAACCGGATGCCGGCGTCCTGTTTCCCGAAAATTGTATCCGCGCCTACCGTAAACTGGCGGAAGCAAAAGGTGCGCGCTTGCTTGCCAATACCCGGGTTACAGATTTGAAAACCGACGGACAAACTGTCACCGTTGTAACAGAAACCGGCACATTCACCGCTGAAAAATGCATTGTCAGCGGCGGTGCGTGGAACGGGAAATTGCTTGAAAACTTAGGGCTCAATTTGCCGCTTCAGCCGGTCCGGAAAACGGTCGGCTGGTTTGAAGCGGACGAAGCGCTGTTCAATGCAGATGTGTTTCCGGCTTTTACAATGGACGGATACGAAGGAACATACTACGGTTTTCCAAGTTTTAATGGAAGCGGCGTGAAAGTCGGGCGCCATGACGGCGGGCAGGCGGCAGACCCTGATACAATGAACCGGGAATTTGGCGCATACCGTGAAGACGAAGGAGATATCCGGGCCTTTTTGAAAACATACATGCGGGGGGCAGCCGGCCGCTTAAAAAAGGGAAAAGTATGCTTGTACACCAATACGCCGGATGAACATTTCATCATCGATACCCATCCTGTATATCCCAATGTGGCCATAGCCGCAGGATTTTCAGGACACGGCTTTAAATTTGCAAGCAGTGTCGGAGAGATGCTCAGCCAAATGGTGTTAAAAGAAAATGCCGAAAGCCCATTGCCGCTTTTTTCAATTAACCGGGCGGCTCTTGCATGATCATCATCGCAGCGTACACAGCCGGACAGAAAAAAATAGTTTTTTTCATGAAGGAGGAAAAATGTTTTTATCGTATCCGATTTTATCCGCTTTACTTGGAATGCTTGTAGCACAAATCATAAAAGTGCCCATTCATTTCATCACATCAGGGAAATTTGACTGGAGAATGGCGTTCAGTACAGGCGGAATGCCCAGTTCGCATACCTCGATGGTCATTGCCCTTACAACGGCGATCGGGCTGACTTCCGGATTCGGTTCCAATGCCTTTGCCATCAGCATCGTGTTTTCATCCATTGTCATTTACGATGCCACCGGTGTGCGCAGGCAGGCTGGTTTTCATGCAGAAGTGCTGAACCAGCTGCTTGCAGATTTCTCCCGGCTTCTCGATACAATGAAAGACCCGGGGCTGAAAAATGCCGAATCCCGGCAGAAACTGAAAGAACTTTTAGGGCATAAACCGGCGGAAGTATTTTTCGGGATCATAACGGGCATCCTCACCGCCGTGTTGACGTTCCTCTTGTACCCGTTTTAAAAAACCGACTATATAAATGAACAAAATGTGGCCGCTCTGTTCAGTAAGCCCTATGTAAAGTAAGCGTGGAAAACGCAGGCCTTTCTTCGCATAAAGCCTGTCTATGTGAAGTAAGCGTGGAAAAACGCAGGCCTTTCTTTACATAGGGCGCGTCTACGTTAAGGAAGCGCGGAAAAATGAAGGTCTTCCTTAACATATAGGTCGTCTACGTTAAGAAAGTGAAGAAAAACGACGGCCTTTCTTCACATAGAGCCTGTCTAGGTTAAGGAAGCGCGGAAAAATAAAGGTCTTCCTTACATATAGGTCGTCTATAGATTAAGGAAGTGAAGAAAAACGACGGCCTTTCTTCACATAAAGCCTGTCTATGTTAAGGAAGCAAGTAAAAACGAGGCTCTTCCCTAACATATAGGTCGTCTCTGTTAGGGCTTGCTGAACGAATCCGATTCTAAGTTTGTACCCAATTTGTCAGCAAGCAAGTTATGTCTCAAAAAATAGAAGAATCCGTCTTCGAAAAGGCGATTCTGTCTTCTCTATACGTTGAATCAGCTTTCAGGTGCAAGCTATTTCCAATTTCTGCCGAAGCTGTCAACATCCTTATCAAATATAGAAATTTTATGTATTCAGTAAGCCCTATATCGTAGTTTGCGGAGTACGATTACAAGCACTGTGTTCCTCTTGTACCCGTTTTAAAAAACGCAAAAAAAGGCGGCGGACATGGAGAACGTTACCGTCTTTTAAATGATTTTATCCAGCCTTTCACTTTTTCAAAGCAACCGTTATGGAATAGCCGAGCGAACCGGATTCACCCGGCAAACGCTAGGACCCCGTAGGCCCGCCAGCTGGTGTGAAAAATCCATTTATCCCCGCAGCAGCGATTCCGTCCCGTCGATATAGATGTCTGTGCCGCTGATATGGCTGGAATCGTCCGATGCAAGGAACAAAACAAGATCGGCAACTTCTTCCGGTTTTCCCGGCCTTCCGGAAAGCGGCTGGTCGCCTTCAGGAAATTCAATCGGAATTTGCACCTTTTCCAGTTCTTCCGTACGGTTCGTATTTTGCTCAATTTTTGTTTCAATCGCTCCCGGGCAAACGGCATTGACCCGGATTTTATAGCGGGCAAGTTCCAAAGCTGCCATTTTCATAAACGCTACCTGCCCGGCTTTTGAACTGCTGTAAGCGGACATGCCGATGTTCGAAAAAATGCGGTTGCCGTTGATCGAGCTCGTGATGATGATACTGCCGCCCCTATTTTTCATATGCGGGATGGCATATTTTGTGAGGAGAAAAGTCCCTTTTAAATTGGTCGACAACGTTTTTTCCCAGTCATCCGGGGTCAAGTCTTCAATCGGTGCCACGGTCCCGTTAATGCCGGCATTCGAGAATACGATATCAAGCCGGTCCCATTCCCTGACTGTCTTGTCAACAGCCGTTTTCACCTGTTCCGGATCAGTGACATCGACTTCCAAAGCCATCGCTTCCCCGCCATTTTGTTCAATCCGTCTTTTGACCTCATCCGCCCGTTTCTGTTCAATATCCATTACGCAAACTTTTGCGCCTTCTGCAGCAAGTTTCAAGGCGGACGCTTCCCCGATGCCGGACCCGCCGCCGGTTACAATCGCTATTTTATCTTTCAATCTCATCTTCATTTACTCCTCTCCGATGGAATACGACAGTAGTTTACCCGTTCTTCAACCGTTTGTAACAAACAGGCGGGGGAAAACACTCGCCGGGAAGTTACTGAAAAAGAGCACCTGGACTTTGTCGGAAAAGCATTTGCGAATGGAGTAAAAAGGAAGCCGGGGACCATTCGATTGAGCATTTTCTCGGGGCAAACGGGCACGCGCTGCCGTTTAAGAGTAAGGCATTGGCGTTCGGAAAAACGGCCGTTTCCCTGCACCGGAACAATGCCGGTTCTTTGTTTTTCTCCTCTTTTCCATGTAATATGAAAATAGGATATTTTTCTAGACAGATTGGTTTAAAAGGGGGTTGGATGATATGATCGGAAATGTCGCAGTTGTCATTCCGGCACTGAATCCGGAAGCGCAGCTCGTCCATTATGCCGATCGCCTGTTGGCAAAAGGAGCGGCGCGGATTATTGTCGTGGACGATGGAAGCAGCCCGGCATGTGCGCCGATTTTTCAGATGCTGTCGCAAAAAGAGAGATGCACCGTGCTCCATCATCCGGCGAACCGCGGGAAGGGGCGTGCGCTGAAAACAGCTTTTGCCCATATTTTGGCGCATCACGGCAGCCTTTCCGGTGTGGTCACAGCAGATTGTGACGGCCAGCACAGTCCGGAAGATGTTGAAAAAATGGCAGCAAGCCTCCGGCAACATCCGCACAGCATCATTCTCGGCGCACGGGATTTTAGCCTGGAGCATGTCCCGCCCAAAAGCCGGTTCGGCAATCGTTTGACAAGCTTTCTCTTTAAAGCCCTGTACGGCGCAGAGATCGGCGATACGCAGACAGGCTTGCGCGGCATCCCGAAGCAGGAGCTCGGCTGGCTGCTGGCGCTGAAAGGCGAACGGTTTGAGTATGAAATGAACATGCTCATTTATGCAAGAAAAATGAACGTAAAAATCCGGGAAGTGCCGATCCGCACCATTTATTTTAACCGCAACGAAGGTACCCATTACCGGCCGGTTAAAGATTCGTTGAAAATCTTCCGTAAAATCATATCCGGGCTTTTTTATTATGCTTTTCCCGCACTGATCTTTTTAATCGCAGATATGCTCAGTTTCTCGCTTTTATACCGGTATGTTCTGGCAGGGATTCCGCATGTATGGAAAGTGCTCGCGGCCACTGCTGCCTCACAGGTGGTTGCCTTTGCCGCCTTTCTTATGGTCAAATACAGGCTTTTAAAATGGAAACGATTTTTAGTCCGGTACTTGATGGCATGCCTGTTGTTCATCGTGGTCTCTTTCTTATTAATCGAAGCCGGATCCGGTCTGCTTCAATTTGATCCCGTGCTGGCAAAAACGATTGCAAGCCTTTTTCTTGCCCTTTTCTTCTACCAGCTCCAGCTTCATTGGGAAATTTTTTCCGGCTACCCGGAATATGGGCAACTGGCAGGGGAGAGGCGCCATGGCTAAAGGTTACGGACTATTTTTTAAATCAGTGCGCCAACTTGTGCGTTTCGTTTATCCGTCTTACAAAGCGCAAATTTTCGGGAAAATTGCCGGACCTGCCGTTTATGTTTCACACCATCGCAATTTATTCGGCCCGTTTGTTACATTGCTTTGGTATCCGGAATTTATCCGCACCTGGATTTTGCACGTTTTTCTTGACCGCAAATCTTGCAGCAGGCAATACGCCGATTACACGTTCACAAAAAGATTCGGCTTTCCGCGGGCTTTGGCGAACCCGGCCGCCTTTTTTCTCTCATTCATGATCACAAAGCTGCTGAAATCCGGGAGAGGCATTCCCGTTTTCCGGAGCTCGCGCAAAATCATCCGGACGTTTCAGGAAAGCGTCGAAGCGTTAAAGAACGGGGAGAGCATCGCCATTTATCCCGATATTGACTACACAGACAACGCGGCGGGTGTAAAAGGGATGTACGAGGGTTTCCTGTATTTGGAAAAATATTTTTACAAAGAAACCGGCCGCCACGTCCAGTTTGTCCCTTTGTACGCCAGCAAGACGAAACGATTGCTTGTTACAGGCACGCCGGTTTTTTTCCGGGAAGGGGAAGATTTCCGGACGGAGAAGGAAGTGGTATATGAAAAATTGCACAAGGCATTGAACCGGCTCGCAGCGCAGTACGGCGAATAGCAGGCAAAAAAACGGCAGGGGCATGCTCTGCCGTTTTTTTCTGCAAAATGAATCATGTTCCGTCGCTATAGATGCCTTACGTTTCGGCTTTGCTCCTGAGGACAGGCCAGCCCCCAATATCAAAAACTTTTAAAAACAACGAATTCTAGCCCCTGCCTAAAGCTTTTGCGGAATGGTTCCGATACCTAATAAGTGAGAACGTACATCAAAGGGGAGACAACATTGAAAAAGCAAAAGAAATTCATTCCGCTTACCGTCAAATGGGGCGGCCTGATTTGCGCCGCCATGTTGATATCCATTTTGGCAACGGTTGGACTGGAATATGCCACTACAAGCCATCTGTTAAAAACGAAAAACCGTGATGTCAATCAAATGGTTGCAAACGAAGCGGCATCGCAGGTGGAAGCAGGGCTTGCAAAATACGAAACCTCGCTTGACGAGCTGGCAGGCCTTGTCGAAACGGATCTCCAGCGGAAGAACAAGATGCAGGATATTGAAGCCGAAATCAAATCGGTCCAGACACGGAACAAGCAACTCGTTTCCGCTTATTATATGGATTTCGAGACCGGAAAACTCCATATTTCCCCGGATGCGAAGCTTGATCTGGACGTGCGCAATACGAATACATACCGCTATTTGCAGAAAAAGCCGCAACTGCAGTGGATGGATATTTACAAAGACAAGGTGACAGGCGCCATTATGACGTCCGTTGTCGCGCCGGTTTTTTCGGGCGGAAAGATGGCAGGCGCCGTCGGGTATGACATCAATTTATCCGAAATGGGCAAGATCCGGACAAACATCGAACGCGATTCAAACAACAAACTTGCGATTTTCGATGCAAAGGGCGTGATCGTGACGTCGTTTTTAAAAAACGGCGATGGGAAAAATGCCAAGCCGGCAAACAGCGGAAAAGTAGAAGGGGTAAAAGACTTTGAAAGCAGCACCCGGCTTGACAAAGATTTTGCTTTTGTCGAGAAGATTTATCGTCAAAAGACAGCGACCGCAACTTTTCACTGGAACGGGGCAGGATATGATGTCTATGCCACAACGATCCCGAAAACCGGCTGGAAAGTAGCCTCTTTTAACCCGCAGTCCGAATTCAGCGCTCAGATTGGCAAAATAAAGAAGATGGGACTGCTTTCAATCGGCATCGGGCTTTTGATCGGCATTGTCTTTGCTGTATTGATTGCCGGCCGGCTCGTTCATATTATCAAAGACCTACAGCAAGTGCTGGCAAAAACGGCGGAAGGGGATCTGGTTACAGCGTTTGCGTTCCGATCCAATGATGAAATCGGGGAACTGGCTAAAAGTTACAATGCCATGCTTCACAATATGCGCAGCCTGATTGCAAAAGTAAGCGACAGTGTCGATAACGTCAACAAAGCGGCTGCCGGCCTTCGTACGGTAACAAAAGAAAATGAAGTGGCTGTGACGGATGTTTCTAAGGCAGTGGAAGAAATTGCGGCAGGCGCAGCCAACCAGTCCGATCATATTGAAACCGGATCAAATGCAATGCGCGATTTGGGCGGTGAAATCGAAAAGCTCGCCGCACAATCGCAGGTCATTGAAAATGCGGTGGATCAAGCAGGAACAGAGATCCAATCCGGTACGAAACAGGTCGATAATCTTGAAGCCTCTTATCAAAAACTGGAACAGGCTTTTGAAAGAGTCACATCGATGATGGCCGGGCTGAATGAAAAATCGAAATCAATCGCACAAGTCGCGGATGTGATCACGCAAATCGCTGAACAGACGAATTTATTGTCATTAAATGCCTCGATTGAAGCGGCGCGTGCCGGTGAAAACGGAAAAGGCTTTGCCGTTGTCGCCAATGAAGTGCGCAACCTGGCCGAGCAGTCGAAACAGTCGGCAAAAGATATTCGGGCGACGATTGCGGACGTGCTCCAAGACATGAAAGAACTAGTGGACGTCATGGAGGAAACGAATGAAATCAGCACCGGGCAGAGAAAAGCGGTCAACTCCGTGAGCACTTCAATTGCCGTTTTGGCCGAAGGATTGGAGAAGATGCTCAGCTCAATTAAACAGGAAGCTGCATCGATCCGCTCGATCGGGGAACAAAAAGATGCCGTTGTCCAAATGATTGAAGACCTCTCCGCTGTTTCCCAGCAAACCGCTGCCGCTTCAGAAGAAATCTCATCTTCCATGGAAGAACAAGCCGCCTCAGCCGGCGAACTCTCCCGCTACACAGAAAAACTGTTCACCCTCACGGAGGAACTGGAGAGGGAGATTGGGGAGTTTACAATTAAAAAATGATACAGGAGGGGAGTGAAAGCCGTGCTTGCACTCCCTGATTTTTGCCTGCTGCATCCAGATGAATAAAATACATTACGGGAATAACAGACGGTTTTTGTATGTGTAAAATTTTACTCGACGGGGCAGATGAGTGGAAAAAAATGGGAAGACGCTCTATCATCTAATTGTACACTTCAAGATGAACATCTAGAGAGAGAGTCTTCCCATGGATATTATATCAATAATTGCTGGATTATTAAAGGATACAAAGAGTCTTATCGAATTTGAAGAACAGCTTAAACTTCTGATGCAGAAGGCTTTTACACAATGGGTTGGGGAAATATTTGAAGAGTTAGAT